>NZ_QVFL01000002.1:0-22865 GCF_003434225.1 Absiella sp. AM29-15 | reverse complement strand
TTTCAACATCTACTTGACACCTTTTTATAGCTACTTAACGGACCTTTGAACCTACTTAACGGCGATATTTCAGGACTTAATTCTTAATTTACCTGTTATTTACTGCATTTTCAGCATCTACTTAACACCTTTTCATAGCTACTTAACGGATAGTGCTACTTACTTAACAGCACCCTATGTTAATGATCTAATTCTAGCGTATATCCTCAATGGTGGTAACCTTTAAATTATCATAGCTACCTTCCACCACATGAACATCTACATCACTACAAACTTCCACAAGCTGTGCATCATCAGTTGCTCCAAATTGTTTTTCGATTGCCAATTCATGACATTTTAGAATAAGTTCAGTAGAAAAAGCCTGTGGAGTCTGCGCCTGCCATAATAAACTTCTCTGCAATGTTTTCACAACCTTGCCATTTTCCACCTGCTTAATCGTATCTTTTGCCGGTACCATTAATAAACAGGCTTCATGTTCTTTCAAGCATTCCAATAAACGATCAATACAATCCATGCTTAACCATGGTCTTGCGCCATCATGTATCAAAACATATGGCATTGTTGTTTTTAATAATCCATGATATACAGACTCCTGTCGTGTTTTTCCCCCGATGGTAAAAGTAATCCTATCATCGCTTAACAGCTCTTGATACTGTTCAGTATCCTGTTCACTTCCTACAACCACAATCTGAGCACATCGCTGATCATTCAAGAAAATATCAGCTGTAGTTTCCAAAATCGTTTTTCCATTATCAAATTGGTATAACATTTTATTATATCCAAGTCCCATACGGGAACCACTTCCTGCTGCCACAATTAACGCTGTATATTTCATTACATATCCACTCCTTAAGTAACATTTTATCATAAAATAATCATTCAAACATAAAATATATGAAAAACATAAAACTCATAAAAAAACTTCACTTATAATGTGATAAAATAAGGCGTAGAGAAAGGTGGATAAACATGTTTGATACAAGAAGAAAAAAATTATTGGAATCATTACCATCACATTCCATAACCCTGTTTTTCTCAGGGAAAGCGCCTTATAAAATAGGCGATGAGAAATATGAATTTTCAGTAGACCGCAACTTTTACTATTTAACCGGATTAGATCGTGAGAATATGGTACTTGCGCTATTTAAAGGCGAAGATTTAACAGAAGAATTATTGTTTATTGAACAATATGATGAAGCCCAGGCAAAATGGGTTGGTGGAAAAATGTTCCCCGATGAAGCATCAGAAATCAGTGATATCGAAGAAATCTATTGGGTAGAGGAAATTATGGAAATACTTGGTTCAAGAATTTCACGTTTATATGACCATGAAGAACGTGTCCTGGTATTCGCAGACTTCACAAAACAAGAACCATATCAGGAGGATCGTGCATCCTTTACCTTCTGTCGTGAATTGTTGAAACTATATCCTTATATAGAATTACGCAATGTCGCAGAAAAAATCACACGTTTACGTCTGATCAAAGATGATATTGAAATTGAACAATTAAGAGAAGCAATTCGTGTCACAAATGAAGGCATCCTGCAGATGATGAAATATGCAGAACCAGAAATGGGAGAACACCAGATAGAAGCTTATTTTGATTTTGTGTTGAAATCAAATGATTGTGATCACAGTTTTCCTTCTATTGTGGCAGGTGGTGCAAATGCAACTGTCTTACATTATAGTGATAATAATCAATATGTGGATGACAATGAAATGGTGCTGTGTGATTTAGGTGCATCTTATGAATATATGTGCGCAGATATCACAAGAACGTTCCCTGTAAATGGTAAATTCACAAAACGTCAGCGTCAGATTTATGATATCGTATTAGCTGGCAACAAGTATATTATGAGTCTTGTAAAACCAGGCTTAACCCTTCGTGGATTAAATAATGAACTGATTCGTTTCTATGAACAAGAACTTGGAAAGATTGGTTTATTAGATGAGGAACACAGTGTTCAGGATTACTACTGGCATGGGGTATCCCACATGCTTGGCTTAGAAACACATGATGTAACTTTATCCAATTATCTATTAGAACCAGGCAATGTCTTTACAATTGAACCCGGATTATATCTGGAAGAAGAAGGTATTGGTGTTCGTATTGAAGATAATGTGTTAGTCACAGAAGATGGATGTATCAATCTATCAAAAGACATTATAAAAGAAGCAGATGATATTGAAAAGTTTATGCAAAGTGTAAAACAGGAGTAGGCTTATGAAAAACATTATAAACGAATTTAAAGAATTTATTATGCGTGGTAATGTGCTGGATATGGCAGTCGGTGTCATTATTGGTGGTGCCTTCCAGAAAATTATCGGTTCTTTGGTAAATGATGTGATTATGCCTGTGATTTCCCTTGTGACAGGTGGTGTGGATTTCTCTAATTGGTTTATTGCGTTAGATGGTCATCACTACGCTTCTCTAGCTGAGGCACAGACCGCAAAAGCTGCGACACTAAATTATGGTACTTTCATTACACAGGTCATTAATTTCCTGATTATGGCATTTGTCATCTTCATGATGGTAAAGATTATGAATACCCTTGCGAATAAAGTGAAGAAGCCTGTAGAAGAAGTCGTGGAACCAGAAACCAAAGTTTGTCCTTATTGTATGAGTGAAATTGATATTCATGCGACCAGATGTCCTCATTGTACATCGAAGCTAAGTGAATCTTAATCATAAAACACACGGAAAATATGACCGTGTGTTTTTTATAAATTGTCTTAAGTGTACAAAATGTGTAAGCTTTACACATTATTCATATGAAAAATGTGGTAATCTTATACATTTTCCATAGATATATAAAGTTAACGCTTATTTCCCTTATAAAACAAGATGCTGTATTATATCATCTCTATCAATTCTCTTACACGTTTCGCTAATGTTTCAATGATGAAAACCACTGGTACCTGAGTTGTCACATTGAAGGTTTCTTCCATACGAAACTCTGGCATATAATAATTAAATGTATAATCACACATTCTTGCCAGGGTACAATCTTCCTGATTGGTGATTGCCACACTCATACAGTTTTCTCTAAGAAAAACATTCATCATGCGAATTGGCTCTATTGTTTCTCCACTCACTGACAATGCAATGATACAGGAATGTTCACAACTGCCATTCGCTATTGGCGTAAAAGGATCTTCGATACAAAAAGAAAACTTACCATAATTATTAAATATGCGTGCCCCATACTGTCCTAATAATCCGCTAGTACCAATGCCAATAAAGATAATTTTATCGCATGTGACAATTTTCTGCGCTACTTCTTCAATCTTTTCATAGAAGGATGGCTGATTGATTTTATGAAAGAAATCCAGCATCAAAGAGATATCGTGATCACTGCGCAATGTTTCATTTTTTTGAAGATATAGTTGAAACTTGATTTTAAATTCCGCAAATCCATTACATCCTGCCTTCTTACAAAAACGTAAAATCGTGGTGGTAGATACATGTACCTCATCTGCCAGCTCACGGATTTTCATATGCAGTACCTGTTCCTTATGATGCATGATATATTCATAGATTTCCATTTCTAATTCATTCATATTTTTTAACTGTTCAATCGTCAACATTGCTTCATCACTCACTTCCATCCTCTATTTTACGATATATAAAAGATAAGGGAAAGTCTTTTTGTAAATTATAGAAAAAGAAAACTGCCAGGATCATTCATCTGACAGTTTCATATTCTGATATTGATAATAAGCACCAATTAAATTAGCATCATTACGGAATGCACATGGTACGATTTCTGGTACATATACTGGCTCATTTTTCGCAATCTGTGTAAATGCTGCTTTTACTTCTTCAATAAGTTTTGGCTGGGCAGAGATCCCACCGCCAATGGCAATGACTTCCCCATCATAAATTGCCTGTATATTAAACAAGGCAACGGCTAATGATGTCGCATATTCTTTTAATGCGACGATTGCTTTTTCATTTTCTTCATTCACCAACTGGAAGAATGCTTCCCCACTTAGCTCTTCATCTGTTTCAAGATAGCGCTGTGCGATTTCACGTAATCCTAAGATACCGCTTATTCGCCACCAGTTATAGGTTTCTCCAATCGGATGATGTACGTTCATATGTAAAGAAGAAACTTCTCCGGAACTGAAATGTTTTCCGTTATGTACTTTGCCATCTTTAATCAAACAACCACCAATTCCAGTGCCAAGAATAATCACAATAGCATCCTCAACACCCTGTAAAGCACCATAGCCAACCTCTGCGATAGCAGCACATTTGGCATCATTGCCAATCCATACAGGTATATGATATCGCTCGCTTAACTCTTTCGCAAACGGGCGGTTTTCTAAATAACGTAGTGCTCCCCCAGTATAGGCAAAGCCATGCGCACTGTCAATAACTCCTGGCATAGATATCGCAAGTCCTTCCACTTGGCTTCCATAACGCTTCCAGATATCATCTAAACATGTGAATAATGCATCCATTCCATCCATTGGTGTTTTCACTTTATCACGGGTAATAATCGTATGTTTTTCATCCATTACCGCGATTTTGATACTGCTTCCCCCTATATCCAGTACTAAAAGATTCATGATAGATCTTCTCCATTTGTTTTGATTACTTTTTGATACCAGTAGAAAGAATCTTTTCGAGAACGATCAAAGCTTCCTGTGCCATCATCCTGTTTATCCACATAGATGAAACCATAACGTTTACTCATCTGTCCCGTGCTTGCGGCCACAAGATCAATGCATCCCCATGGGGTATAACCCATTAAATCTACACCATCTTCATCGACTGCTTTCTTCATCTGTTCAATATGTTTACGTAAGTAGTCAATACGATAATGATCATGGATTTCACCATTTTCTTCTACTTTATCATATGCACCTAAGCCATTTTCCACAATGAACAATGGTTTATGATAATGATCCGTAAACCAATTCAAAGCATAACGTAAGCCGACAGGATCTACCTGCCATCCCCAGTCACTTGCTTCTACATGTGGATTTCTTACTAAATCATGTGATTCATCATAATCATAGTAAATATTTTCTGCCTTTTGTTTAATCGCAAAGGACATATAATAAGAGAATCCGATATAATCCACACAGCCTTTTTTCAAGACTTCTAAATCTTCTTTTGTGACATCCATATCAAAGCCTTTACGTTCCCACAGCTTTGTGATATTTGGTGGATATGCGCCAAACACATGTACATCTGTGTAATAATAACGTTTTTCCATGGCTTTATGTGCCATTAAGATATCTTCTGGTGCACAAGAATATGGATAGATAGGACACATAGCAATCATACATCCGATTTTAAAGTTTGGATTGATCTGATGTCCGATTTCGATTGCTTTGGCACTTGCGACAAGCTCATAATGAGATGCCTGATACATTACCTGTTCACGATGATCCTCTGGTGTATAGATAATGCCAGAATCTCCATAGATACTGCCTTCACTATTATAGTTTGCCTGGTTGTTGATTTCATTAAATGTCATCCAGTATTCTACTTTATCTTTATAGCGCTCAAAACATGTTTTCGCAAATTTCACAAATAAATCAATCAATTTACGATCACGCCATCCACCATACACTTCTACCAAATGATATGGCATCTCAAAGTGGCTTAAGGTAATGACTGGCTTAATGCCGTTTTTTAAGCATTCATCAAACATATCATCATAAAACTTTAAACCTTCTTCATTTGGTTCTTCTTCTAAACCGGTTGGATAAATTCTTGTCCATGCGATAGATGTACGAAAACATTTAAAACCCATTTCCGCAAACATTGCGATATCTTCTTTATAGTGGTGATAAAAATCAATAGCTTCATGATTTGGATAATATTCACCTTCTACAATACCATTGGTAATTCTTCTTGGGGTATCCTTCGTGCCGCCTGTGGACACATCCATAATACTTACACCTTTACCAGCAACGTTGTAAGCACCTTCCAATTGATGTGCTGCCACAGCACCTCCCCATAAAAAGTCTTTCTTTAAGCTCATATTTACACCTCATTTCTAAATGGCTTCTACTTGTGTATGCGCTAGATAATCATGGATGGCACATCTGTTTTTTGTAAACAGTAGACATGCGATACTGGCAATCGTTAATGCATAATGTATATAAGTAATGGTAGATAGCATTTGACCACTTGCAAAACATACCAGCTGAAAGAAGAGTGGAGAAATGGTATACACACTGCCTTCGATCACAATAATGCCAATGATTTGACGTATACATAACGCCCGCCATGAAATCTGTTGTTTTCCTTTTTCTGTAATTCTTAGTTTCATCAATTTCTTTCCAAGTGTTTGCCCATTCATACGATAAGGAAGTACCACATAATATAAGCATGCGATGATGAGGGATGCGAAAAGTGTGATACATGCACTTGTAAAGGGTAGTACACGGATATCCAGTATCGTGGATTGTTGAGGAAAGTATTGATAATATGCGATAGAAACAGGAAGAGATACAAGAATACTTCCTAAGTACCAGTCAATGGCAAATGCCACAAAACGTCTGATGTGTGATGGTGAATGTGCAGTGATACTGCCTGCCTTTTGGCGCAAAGAGATTGTATTCATATACCTCATCCTTTCTCATATTTTATGTTATAGACCGCTCATATCGAATGCGTCGTCATCATCTTCCTGTGCTTCTAATTGTGCAGCGGCTTTTAAATTCGCAACAGCTGCGGCTTTCACGAATGGAAGATAAATTAATGTAGAAATACCAACACATAAGATACCAACAACCAAAGATAAATAGTTTGTACCACCTGATCCTAAGAACGGAATCAAGAAGCCTGGTGTTGTCCATCCTACATCCACTGCCACTGGTGGAATAATTTCAAAGACAGATACGCATAGGTAACCAAAGATATTACAAATCACTGGTGCTAAGATAAATGGAATGACATAGATTGGATTCATAACGATTGGTAAACCGAAAATTAATGGTTCATTGATATTGAATAAGCCTGGTGCAGTCGCAAGTTTTGCGATTTGGAATTGTTGTTTATCTTTACGTGCAACTAAGTAAATAGCGATGATCATACCCAAAGTAGCACCAGATCCACCGGTATTACCGAATGCATCGTTGATACCAGTCCATGTGATTGGGAATGGTGTACCAATAGTAGTCCCATTTGCGCCATAGTAAGCTAAGTTATCAATACCCTGCTGAGCAAACATTACAGTACGAAGAGCACTTAATGTATTTGGTCCATGGATTCCCAGTACCCATAAGAACTGCTGTACAACGGCAAAGATCAGGATTGTGAAGATATTTCCACCTAAAGATGCGAACGGTGCCTGAATTGCGTTATAGATGACATATTGGATTCCACCATCCGCTAAGAATGAGAATAGATAGTTTAGGAAAGATGATCCCATCAGGATAATAATGATAGGAATCAATAAGTTGAAAGACTGTGCAACTGCTGGTGGTACAGCCTCTGGCATTTTAATTGCCAAGCGTTTGTTTTTCTGTAAAGTTGTTAGAAATTCTCCTACAAGCAGACCCACAAGCAATGCGACAAACAATCCCTGTGCCCCCATGAAGTTCATTGGTAATGCATTACCCACGTTTTCCACATTGACATAGTTTGGATAGATGATGAAGTACGTACCTATGGCAGTAACTCCGGATAATACCTGATCTCCTTTCTTTTCCCCTGCCAGCTTATATGCTGTTAAGAATACGATCAGGATAGACATAATGTTGGCAGTACCGTTTAGTACTGGTGATAAGATTGCCTGAAAATCAGCTAAGTTAGGTATCAGATCTCCCAGATGTAAGATTTTAGCGATAAAGCCATCTGGTGAAAGTATTGCATAATTGATTAATGTGATAATTGATCCAGCCAGTGTCAGCGGGAATGCCAGTGTGAAGGCATCACGTACAGCTGCGACATGGCGTTGTGCGTTAAGTTTTGCGGCAAATGGAACTAAGGTTGCTTCCATTTTTGACTGCATGGTTTCCATTACACTCATAAATTGTTCCTCCTCATTTTTGTTATTTGTTTGGCCCAAACTTCAAAGAGTATGTGGTACATATTTCCTTGACACGCATATTATAACGGAGTCCCTTTTGTTTTGAAAGGGTTTCCAAGCGTAAAAAAACAGGGCAAATTTCCCTGTTATTTGTTACAATGATGTAACACAGTGTTACATAACTTCTGTATCGCGATTTCTTTGTAACAGCTCGTGTGCCATCATCTCTATCAGATAGACTGCTGGAATCTGTGATGAGAAGTCTGTTTGAGGCTGTGTAGCACGATATTTTATATGATAGGCAATTGTTAAATCCGCCAGTTTACATAAAGTCCCTGAGGAGGTTGTAGATATTGTTATCATGGTACATCCTTTACTATGGTATCCTGATACCTGTTGAATCATTTCTTTGGTTTCTCCTGATACACTTAATATAATAATCACGGGATTGCCTTTGATACATTTGGTGTTGTAGAATGGATCATCCTGACATAATGCATAGGTACCGGCGTTTGAAAAACAGCGTGCACCATAATGTGCAATACCACCAGAATTACCAATCCCCACAAAGATCACAAAGTCACTTGCTTCAATGATATCCGCAGCTTCTTCAATCAGCTCTTTATAATATGGAGTATCTAATTTTTCCACACACTCTAATATCTCTTTGGTATGATACATTGTAGTGGCTGTATGCTCTTGTTGATGACACCAGTATTTAAAGGCATTATAGTTCTCTAAACCAATCTTTTTCACAAAACGTAATACGGTTGCTGTGGAAACATCACAAGCCTGAGCAAGCTCACGAATACGCATATAGCCTGCTTTTTCTTTGTTAGCCTCTACATATTGATATACCTGCAGTTCTTTTTCATTAAAGCTATTGATAATTTCTTTACTTACCATGTATATGTTCTCCATGATTTTTATGGTGCTGGATATGATAGCTGCATTCCATTAATACCGTATCTGGTAGTAAGCGACAGGCAATACGACTTACTTTCATCAAGATGCCTGGCACTATCAAAAGATGATGGCAAAACATTCCCCAAATCGCAGTTGCGGCCACTTTTTCACTGGAAGTTCCCTCCATCAGGAATGCCACATTGGCTACCTGATCAAATTCGGTTTTTACAGGTCCTGGGCATAATACAGAAATAGATACATGACTGCCTGCCTTGCGTAGTTCTTTATGTATGGCCATGCTTAAACGTAAAACATAACTTTTTGTGGCATAATAGGTTGCCATTAAAGGACCTGGCAAGAAGGCCGCAGAGCTTGCGACATTTAAGATATAGCCATGATCACGCTGTTTAAAGTCTTTTAAGAAAAGCTTTGTCAGAATATGCAAAGCTGTAATATTGGTATCAATCATAGTAATATCTTTACTTAATTTTGTTTCATCAAAGTTACCATAATCACCTAGTCCTGCATTATTGATCAATATATCAATTTGTTCATTTTTTAATCGTTCATACAGCAAGATACAGTTTTGTTTTTTAGAAAGATCCAATACCATCGTATGTACAGGAACATCAAGTTCCTCTTTTAATTCTTCTAATCGCTGTGCTCGTCTTGCGACCAGATACAATTCCACACCCATATTCGCAAGTACTCTTGCCATATCACGACCAATTCCACTACTTGCGCCTGTGATTAATGCTTTCATTTTTTCACCTTCCTTTAATATTTGATTCTTCATCTGTTTTACTGCCCGATACACATATTCGTTTTACATGCGGACATTATCTTTAAATGGTTGGTCCAGCTCATTTTGTCACCACTTTTTCATTATTCTTATAAAGTTCATAAAACTGTTTCATTCTATAAAGTCCACGGCGATTGAATCCTTTTCATTCTGGATACTTTTTGTAAAAAAATCAGCTAATTTCTGTACAAAAGCATCTTCGTATGTGGTATTTTCGCATTGTAAACTAATGTATTTACCAATATCTTGATACATCAAGATTAATTCTTCATTTACTTTATGATATGCGCGTTCTTTTGCGGTTTCAATGATATCCATAATCTTTTGAAACCGCTCACCATCAGGCATTTCATCGCTTATACCTTTCTGCATTTTGATTTTCCTTATTAAATAATAAAAGGCAGCACCATAGTCGCTAATCCTAGAAACAGGAAGAACCCCATTACATCGGTAACGGTTGTCACAAAAACACCGCTTGCAAGCGCGGGATCTACATGGCATTTCTCTAGGATAACAGGAATAAAGTACCCCGCAAGGTTCGCTAAAATCATATTTAAAAACATCGCAATGCCTGTGACCAAGCCAAAGATTGGATTGCTCTCCATCCACATCGCACCAAGCGCCACAACACTGCCGATCACGATACCACTTAAGATACCAACACCAAGTTCTTTCAAAAGAATTTTCATGGCGTTCTCTTTAGTCAATTCACCAAGAGATAACCCACGTACGACAATGGTCAATGACTGTGTACCAGCATTTCCACCCATTCCTGTCACAATTGGCATCACGGTGGCAAGTGCTACAACCTTAGATATCGTTGTTTCAAACATGGAAACGGTTGCGGCTGCTAGTACTGCTGTAAACAGATTGACAATCAGCCATGGAATTCTGGACTGGAAAGATTCTTTTAAGGTGGAATCCACACGTTCTTCTTTATTGACACCACCTAAATGGTGGATATCTTCGGTATTTTCTTCCTGAATGACATCCATGATATCATCAAATTCAATAACACCCAGCATGTGATTTTCTTCATCCACAACTGGCATTAAAATGAAGCCATACTTTTCAAACTTATGTGCGACCTGTTCCTGATCTTCATCATATTGTATGGTGATAACATTGGGATTGGTAATAGAAAGCATGGGAGTATCAAAAGGACTTGTGACGATATCACGCAAAGAAACTACACCTTTCAATACATCATTTTTATCCACAACGTATAGATAATAAGTTGTTTCTTCATCTGTGTTTTTTTGTAAAAATTCTAAAGTATCTTTCACGGTATTTTTCGCAAAGATACGGATATATTCTGTCGTCATGATACCACCAGCACTGTCTGGCTCAAATTCCAGCAGCTTCTTGACATCATCACGATCGTCTACATCCATCTTATTTAAAATGTTTTCTGCTTCATCTTCCTCTAACTCACCAATTAAGTCGGTAATTTCATCACTGCTCATTTCATCCAGAATATTACGCTGGCGGTTGTCTGAAAATTGTTTTAAGATTTCATATTTATCTTCATCTTCTTCTTCCTCAACGATATCCGCTAAAATATCATCAGGAAGTCTGTTTAAAACAGCTTTCGCATGTTCTGGGTCTTCGTGAATTAAATCCAAGATGTCCGCAGGATGTATCGTATCAATCGTATCTTGTAAATCCTTTGGTGTTCCATGCAATAAAAGCTCTAATAGATTATCTTTTGTTATTTGTCTTTTCATATTGTTCTCCTTTTTCGTTTAAAAAGGATCATATTATATGCGATGGTGGCAAATGATCCTGGGATGATGCTTTTGAGGTTTTCGAATTGGGTTCAGGTTTCATTTTTACCACCACTCTTTCCAGGCTCATTGTACCACACTTATGCGTGAAAATACAGGAATTCTCCTAGGCTTTCACGATTTTTTTACGAAGATGCTTACCTACCTCTTTTAAGGAGCAATTACTTTCCACAAGCTCTAAGATTGCATGTTCATCTAAAGATTTATTCCATTTCTTTAACAGCTCTTTAACTACCTGTACACGTTCCTTTTTATTTAAATCTTCAAACATAAACACCTCATCAACCATAGATAAAAATTCCTTCCCCAACATGGCTTCATATCCTTGTGTATTCGTCTGATCTTTGGAAAAGCCAATATTTCCCTGCAGCACAAAAGCACCTGTCATGATGATAATCGCATGGGCTAAAGTAGCTTTTACCCCCTGTGCTTCCAGTTCTCCTTTTTCTATGCTTTGCGCAAGATATTGTAAGATTGTATTTGTTGCCATATGCAGGTTAATCACATGTAAAATACCATAAGGATTTCTTCTAAGTTTTGCGATGACTTTAGGTAAGACACTATCCAAAGCTGCAATATCAAGTTCTATAATTTCCTGATCATTGAAATATATCCGGTTAAATTCTTTAATCAATGTATGTTTTCCCACACCGCTGTTTCCCACAAACAACCATACACCAAGTGGTCTTGAAGAAAGTACGCCCTCTTCAATCCATTCTAATTGATGCATCAGTTTATTTTTTACATCCTGTTGTCCTATCAGTGTTGTATCTAATTGAACACGGACTTCTTGTAAACGATTCTTAGACGCAAGTGGAATATTGGTTAACTTTTCCACAACCTCTTTGATCATCTGTTCCTTTACACACTTTGTCTGACTAGTTTTTGCCATGACACAGGCCAGATCCAAAACATCGATGGCTTTATCCGGAAACTTTCTTGCGGGCATATAATAGTCACAATACGTTACCATTCGTTCCAGCATTTCTTCTGGAATCTTTACATGATGATAATCTTCATATTCCTTGCGCTTTGCCTTTAACATCAAACACGCTTCTTCTTTTTTAGGTTCTTTAATCATAATAATCTGAAAACGACGTTCCAATGCACGATCTTTTTCTATATATTTCTCATATTCATCTATTGTGGTAGCGCCAATGCAGCGAATCTCTCCGCGTGCTAGATATGGCTTCAATACGCTGGAAACATCAATACTTCCTTCACTTTTCCCAGCGCCGATCATCTGATGAATTTCATCGATAAATAAAATAACATGTGGATATTTCTTCAATAATTTGATAATATTTTGAAGTTTTTCCTCAAAGTCACCACGATACTTCGTACCAGCTACCAGAGTATTTAAATGCAGTTCATAAATAACCGCATCCTGTAATGCAGGCACCATTTTGCGCTTGATCATCCCTGCCAGTTTTTCCACCATCGCGGTCTTGCCCACACCAGGCTCTCCAATTAGTAAAGGATTGGCTTTATCTTTACGGGATAAAATATCAATCATAAACTGAAGCTCCTCCTGTCTGCCACAGATATCCATATTATTGCCACAGGTATTTAAATTTCTTAGCTCTTCTACCTTATCTAGTTCATGGATCTCTCCATTCTCTAATTCCCGCAGTACACTTTCTTCTTCTAAATCATAACGATGCAATATCTCAATTGCGACACATGAAGATGTCTGTAGCAATGCAACACTTAATGCACGTACATCAATACATTGCATAGAACGCTTGACAGAAAGACTTCTTGCACGTTCCAATATATCATCCACTACCTGTGTAATGGCAATCTCACTTACTTCCTGATCTTTTAGACCAAATAATACCATTAAATCTTCTTTTAACTGAAAATAAAATAACCCATTGGAAGATAATATCTTAGAAAGAGGGGTACTTGTATCTTTTAAAACTGCCAGCAGTACATGTTCACTGCCAATATAATTGTTTCCCATATCCTTCGCTTCTTTTCGCGCATCCTTCATGATATTGGAAACCTGTTTATCCAGGCGATAATCCATAAAATCACTCCCATCATTTACAGCATATGCTTTCCCGACTTCGCTTTTGTTAGTATTGCCATTTTCTTTTTTCACATGCAATGCTTGTTGTATTTCTTGTGAAAACCATGGTAAAATGAAATAAGAAAGTGGTGATAGTGTGAAAAAGGATATTCGTGTACGCCCTGGAAAAGGACAATCTATATTAGGGCTGGTTGTAGGATGTATTTTTGTATGTATTGGCATATTTATCGTTGTGCCAACATTTGGCTTGTTTGGATTGTTATGGACTGGTATTGCGATTGCCATCACTGCAATCAATGGAATCAATGCCTTCAGTGATAAAGGAATTGCGACTTCTCATATTGAAATACAAGAAGATCATGAGGAATACAAATCATCAAATTCCATTGAAGATCGATTAAAGAAAGTGGAGGACCTTTATCAAAAAGGATATATCACAAAAGAAGAATATGAGAAAAAACGCAGTGATATTTTAAATGATATATAAAAAAACATAAGCATATCTTGCCATATTTAGGGAGTCTATCTTAAGGACTTCCTTTTATATAGGATAAATAGCCTATGTTTACTTTTTCGTACTTTCGATAAACCAGCGATTTCTCTCATAAAACAAGTTTCTTACACGACCTTGAATTCTGCACTTATACAAAATGCCACATCCACCCACCACACTGGAAGCCTTTCGGATTTCCAAAATCCGCTCTATTGGATATTCCACATTGTTTTCCCATATCAATACCTTTGGCATCATGACCCCTTCCTGATCAATATGGACAAGCATATCCACGTAACGTTTATACAACATCAGAAGAAGGATACCGGGTGAATAATATGGTCGTGTTTAGGATCAAAGTCAGTTAATTTCTGATCAAGTTTCATACTGCACCGCTGTATTTTCTCAAAGCCAAATTTATTTCTTATCGCATCCATGGTTTCCTCCAGCACTAATTGTTTTTCTCTTTGTTTTTCACTGGTAAACAGATTCATTTGAATATATCCATCATCTTTTCTAAGTCCGCTAATCGATACGCCAATTGTTCGAAGTGGTATCTGAAAATCATAATGCTTTTTCAATAGATCTAATACAACCGGCATGATTTCCTCACATAAATTGGTTGGCTGGGTAATTGTTTTCTGCCTTGTAAAGCTGATAAGATCCGTATTTCTTAATGATAGATGAATGACATTCCCTTTTAATCCCGATTCACGAAGCCTGGATGCAACGGACTCTGTCAATACATAATATATTAATTTCGCCTCTTCAAAACTGACGATATCTTTCACAGCTGTTATAGCATTTCCAATTGATTTTATTGGTGCCTGCTCTGTGGTTTTGGCGACAGGAGTTTCATCCCATCCATTCGCAAACGTATGTAAGATCTCACCCACCTTGCCAAAATGCTCACTCATAAATCCACTTGGAAGACTTGCAAGCTCCCCAATGGTATAGATTCCACATGCTTCTAATTTAGAAGCTGTACTTCTTCCAATATATAACAGCTCAGAAACTGGAAGTGGCCATACCATCTGTTTATAATTAGCCTTTGTGATCTCCACAAGCCCCATATGTTTTACCATATCACTGCCCAGTTTTGCGAATATTTTATTAAAGCTTACCCCAATCGATATGGTAATACCGAATTGTTGAAGAACCTTTTTCTGAATCATACGGGCAATGCTTACCCCATCACCATATAACCGTGAACTTTCACTAACATCCACCCATGCCTCATCCAATCCAAAGGATTCTACACGATCGCTAAACTGACGATAGACATCTTTAATTTGTTCAGTATAATACAAATATTCTTCATAATGAGGATGAATGATGGTAAGTTGTGGACATTTGGCATAAGCTTCACGCAGTGACTCCCCGGTTTTTATATGAAATGTTTTTGCCAGATCATTTTTTGCCAGGATAATGCCATGCCGTTTTTCTTCAAAGCCACCAACAGCCATCGGAATATGGCGTAAATGCGGATTTTTCATTTCTTCAATTTGTGCATAACAATGATTGATGTCACTATGCAGTATGATACGTTCCATGTCGATCACCTCAGCGATATTATAAGGGATTTGTTCCAGAATACAATAGATTTTGGAACGTTTACAGGAATTACCAGAGGTCTTACAGGTAATTTGTTCCAATGCTTGTATATGAAATATGTGTATGATATCCTTAAAAACAGGTGATGATATGGAATTAAAAGAAATTATACAATATTATCGTAAGAAACATGGATGGAGTCTGGAAACAATTGGTGATTATGTTGGTGTATCGAAATCTACCATCAAACGTTGGGAAGATGGAGAAAGCAAGCATATTCCGGAAGCAAAATTAGAAAAGCTCTCCGAACTTTTTGGCATTAATGTATCTGCCTGTATTCATGGTACGATCAAGCCGATTTTAGGATATGTAAAGGCTGGATATGATTTATATGCTGAAGAAAATCTATTGGGATATGAAGAAGTCAGTAAATGCGATGCAAAACTTGGCGATTATTATTTAAAGGTACAAGGAGATAGTATGAATGGCTCTAGAATTTATGATGGAGATCTGGTATATGTAAAAAGCTGTCAAGATGTTAAAAGTGGCGATCTTGCTGTGGTGTTGATTGATGGTCAGGAGGTCACGATAAAAAAAGTCATTAAGAAAAAGGATACGGTAATCTTGATGGCAAGCAATCCTGCCTATGAGCCAAGGATATTTATAAAAGAGGAAATCAGGCGATTAACAATTCTGGGAAAGATCTTACATGTAAAAGTGTATTTCTAGGTATGAAAAACAAAAAACAGCGCATCCTTTAGATAACATACGAGGAGGAGAGCTATGTACGCAATCAGAAGTAAGAAAACTAATCGATGGTTTCAGGGAGTAAATTCAAGTGTTGGACGCTGCAGTTCTCATCATATCATTCTAGATGAAGAAATCCCGGCTTTATTTAAAACAAAGGACAGTGCCAGAATTGAATTATTAAGTGACTGTTTGAATGTAAATGCATTTGATATTGTAGAGGTTGATTTACAGGTAAAAGAAGATGTTGCTTATTTAGGGTAAAAGAAAAGATGCGTGTATAAACGCACCTTTTTGTTTCTTTTGATTAGATATCCATGAATTTTTGAGCAGCAGTCACGATTGCCATTTTGAATACTTCTTCAGCGTTGCATCCTCTTGACAAGTCATTGATTGGTGCATTTAATCCCTGCAGGATTGGTCCAATTGCTTCATACTGACCTAAACGTGCCGCAATCTTATAACCGATGTTTCCTGAATCAATGTTAGGGAAAATAAATGTATTGATATTGCCAGCTACTTTTGAATCTGGAGCTTTTAATTTTGCTACTTCTGGTGCGACTGCACAGTCGAACTGAATTTCCCCTTCTACACCGAAATCTAAAGGCATACGTTTTAAACGTGTTGCAGCTTCGTTTACTTTTGCAACGCTTGTACCTTTTGCTGAACCTAATGTAGAGTAAGATAATAAACCAACTCTTGGTTCAATACCGAACTGACGTACTGTGTGTGCTGTTTGTAATGTGATTTCTACCAAATCATCAGCAGTTGGATCGATGTTGATAGAGCAGTCACCCATAACAAGTGTTTCTGCATTGTCCTTCATTAAGATAAAGCAGCTGGATACAATAGAGTTACCAGGTTTTGTTTTGATCAGCTGTAATGCTGGACGTACTGTATCTGCAGTTGAGTATGTAGCTCCTCCTAACAGACCATCTGCACAACCTAATTTTACATACATTGTACCAAAGAAGTTAGTTTTTAAACATGCTGCACGAGCCTGTTCTTCATCCATCTTACCTTTACGAAGTTCGATAGCTTTGCTTACCATCATATCCATGTTTTTATATTCAATTGGATCTAATGTTTCAATACCTTCAATATCCCATCCATGTGCATTTGCAGTCCCCATAATTTCTGCACGGTTTCCTAATAATACAGGAACCAGGATATCTTCTTTATGTAAACGGATAGCCGCTTCCAAGATACGTGGGTCAGATCCTTCTGTAAAAACGATTCTTGTTCCCTTGCCTTTAATTTTTTCAATCAGTGTGTTAATCATAATACTTATGTCCTCACTTTCCTAATACCATAGTTTATTATATACCAATCATAAGCTTAAAAAAAGGATTTTTTCACAAATGAAAAATTTCACAATCTTTTCCAGCGTTTTCCTGTATAAATATAAAGAATTTCGTAGAAAACCCTGCTATATCTACATAACAGGGTTATTTTTTAACTGCTATTCTTCAGATTTTTTCTTGTTTGTGTACAATAACATAAATGCACCAGAGATACATAAAATGATAGAAACGAATCCATATAAGTTATTTACATGATTTGCAGTATCCTTGATGACATCTTTATTGTTTGTGCTAGGTGCCATATTTTTATCATTGATAACAATGACATAATCAGATGCATGAGAGAAGCTAACAACTACATTTCCGTTTTCGTCAATCTTTCCAGCATTCATATATACCATCTTGCCATCACTGTCATAATAATATAGATTACCATATTTTCCTTTATATTCGTTACCAACGTTAATTTTCAGATTTGCTTTAAATCCAAAATTACCATTGTGCGTTAAGGAAAGTTGTTTGACTGGATTATCTCCTGCCAGCTCTTTTACGATATTGCTAGGCACTGCATGACTATCCATCTTGACTTCTAGGTTAATATCTTTAAGATTGCTTGCTAAGATATCCTTTCCGTTGATTTCCCAAGTGTAGCCCCCCATATTCAATTCTACAACAACATCTTTACCTTTTGCGGCTTCTAGTACTTCTGTAGGTACGACTGTCGCATTACCCATGAATACTTCAATTTTCTCTTCTTTATCGGCTTTTGCGATTTCTTCTACGATTTTGTTTGTTTCTTCTTTTGGTAACACAATTACTTTATCCGTTGTTGATCCAGAAGTTCCTGTATCTGTTATTTCTTTATCAGGTTCTGATGGTTTATCAGGCGTGATTGGTTTTTCAGGTTCCACTGGTGTTACCGGTTTATCTGGAGTATCAGGCTTCTCTGGCTCTTCTGGAGTATCAGGTTCATCAGGCTGATCAGGAGTAACTGGGGTGTCTGGTTCGTCTGGAACATCTGGTGTTTCTTCTTCGATACCTGTTCCTATTCCATAATAATAAAGATTACTTGTGACCATAATCACATCACTTTCAGGACCTTCATACCATTCAATATCTTTCATATTAAATTCAGGTACCTTAATTTCTTCACCATCATCCGCGACAGTAATATAATCTACGCCAATTTCAAAACCAGTTGTTCCTCCACCAGGACCTATACTTGAATATGGTTTATTTCTATCATAAAGTACAAAACGAACTAAATGATTTTCATAATCTGCGTCATATTCAAAAGATTCGTAATTAAAAACTGCTCGATCCATTGTATTATCAGCACTTTCACCTGTTGGAACCCATTTTGCAAAGCGTAATCCTTCATAAGAATTCACTTCATACTTAGATAAAGAGTCAAACGCTTCACTTCGAAGCAATGTTTCTTTTACAAATTCAGTATTCGTTTGCCATGTTGTTTCACCATCTACATTTATATAAGTATAAGAACCTTGTATCACATTCAAATCTTTAAATTTCGCATAAGCTTGTATAGAATAGTTCCAAGGTTGAAATGGTATTTCTTCATTCAAATCAATATTAGGGTCAAAACCAGAATATACCCATTTATCAAATTGTTTGCCTGTATATAAGTCATCAACATTAGGTTCATACTTATCAAAAAGCTCTTGATATGTCATATCAGTAGGTACCGTGATTGTTTCACTTTGCCATGAAATATCTTCATCTTTATTTACATATGTTGTACTAAAATTTATAACATTCTTATCATAAACTGCAAAGAAGTTAATATAGAAATCTCCTAACATCTCTTTTTCACCATTATAAGGATTATTATCATCATCCACCCATTTTACAAATTTTAAATTTTCAAAAGATGTACTTCCATCAGGCATTTTTATATCCATATCTTTAAATTTTGTATGTCTCTCTATATCATTTAATTCCTGTCTTGAAACTCTAAAATAATCTCCATTCTCATCCAATGCATAGAAACTAATATTTAAAGAATACGTTGGAGTAACATAATTGTTGTCATTGTTTACTTTAATATAGTAAGGATTATAGTCACCGATAAAATCATATAAAGCAACACTATTGCCTGATGTATCCCAAATACCTAAATAATCTATATACCATTCACATGGATATGTTTTGGAATCAATTAACCAATGACCAATAAATTCATCTTTGTTTTCATCATATTTTAAATCTACTCTATGTTGAGATGGATAGATACTTGCTTCAGCTTGAAATAAAAGAAAAGTATCTTCTTGAGTCCGTAAAGCTACATTATCGCTTACTTTAATATGTATTTGAATATCGTCACCAGGCTTTACAAATTCGCCTTGTTTATCCATGACAATTGATTCAATCTTTGGATTTTCTTCATCTTTGTCACCTTTATAATCAAAGAAAATTGTATCCATTTTATCATAACTTATATCAATTCTTTCTTCATCATGCGCATAGATTTCATTTAGAACCCAATGCCCTCCATAGAAATACAGCAAGGAATCATATGATTCATAAACATTGGAATCCCCTACTTTATGACAAGAAAGGCTACTATATCTTTCTTTTTCTTTGTTATAAAACTCTAAATTAATTGAAGAGAAGTATTTACTGTCTTCTTCTGGTACAGTAATTGAAATATGGACTTGATCTTTATCTGTTAAAGTTTGCCCATTTTCTTTAAATTCCAAGCTTTCGACTTTACTATGTTTAAGATTATTGTTTTCTCCACCAGAAATTAAGAAATAATATTTCTCAGACTCATAAATTTCAGTTAAATTATGATTTTTATCGACAGCGTAAATCCTATTGATTAAAGCTTTGTCATAGCCACCATTAATCACAGGAATTTTACCTTCATACAGCTTTGTAACTTCATTATAAACTAAAGTTATTTCACTCCCATTATAATAATTATCATCATCACTTTGAGTATAATAAATATTAATTTTCACAAAGTCAATTCCGCTTTCTGCATCATAAGCTTTGATTGAGATAGGTACTTCTTCTCCAACTTCAAAAGTTTTCCCAGCTTCAAAATTAATGTCTTCTATAACTGGCTTTGTGACATCAATACTTTTGATATTAGACAGCTCAGCATTATTTTCTTTTTCTTTGACTTGTTCCTGTGTATTTGTTTCTTCTGTTTGTGGTGTTACTGTCCCTTCTTCTTCTGCGTAGATTGCATATGGCAAAACTAATGTAAACATCAATCCCAGCGACAATGCAAAAGCGCCCGCCTTTTTAATTAGCGGAATCTGTTTTCTCATCCTCTTTTCCTCCCTTGTTTTTTAAGAAAACTATATTATAAATACCAATTTAGGTACTCATAAACGTGTATAAATGGACTTTCCTTACATAATTAATTATACACTTTTATTTATTAAAAGCAATATCACGCATACATCACAATGAAAAAAATGATTTTTCTCATCATCAAAAAAGCCATGAAAAAAGATGGACATTACATCCACCTTTTTAACTTTCGTTTTTAATTACCCAATAATTTTCTGAGCGCGTAAAACTTCTTCGATAGCAGCGATAGCAGCTTCTTCGTCATCCCCGTTACAAGAAATAGTGATTTCTGACTGAGTAGGGATACCCAAAGACATAACACCCATGATTGACTTCATGTTTACTTCGCGTCCTTTGAAAGATACGTTAACTTCGCATTTGAATTTGCTAGCAGCGTTAACAGCTACAGTAGCAGGACGTGCGTGTAATCCAACTGGGTCGATAACTGATACAGTGATTTGTTTCATTTTATATTCCTCCTATAAACAACTTTTTTACATACTCTATTTTAAACCATTTTGATACCACTTACAATGCCGAAATTGCTTTTTTTCAATAAAATCTTCATTTTTTTGCTTTATCAACGCTTACATCAGACTTTTAAGAAATTTTTGTTAAAAATTCTTCAATATCCATGACTGGAATATTGTGTTGCAACAAGAGTTGTACGAATTTTCCATTTCCTTTTGTAAGTTTTTTTGAAAATGTTCCATCATAAACTATGCCTTTTCCACAGCTTGGAGAACGTGATTGCGTAATCACTAAGTCTACTTGATTCTCTAAAATCTGATCAAGTGCTAATTGTGCACCTTTCTCAAATTGTGCAGTAACATCTTCCTGCAACGTGTTTATAACTTTATCATTCACGATTTCACTACAAGCTCTTGGAGTTGGTAAACCACCTAGTACTTCAGGGCAAACAAGAATATAGTTTTTGTCTTTCATAAAAGATATCAACTTTTCATTTCCATTGTTTCCACCACTATATTTACAATTGACTCCCATCAGGCAGCTACTGATTGCATATTTCATAATTCATTCTCCTTCACAAACACAAATTCTCTTTCATTACTTAATTCTTTCATGAACCGATAGCCTTCCTCATTAAATTCCTTTACGCCTTCTAACGCTTCAATCTGGTTGGTTGATAAATAATGAATCATCGCACCTCTTGCCATTTTAGCTTGTGTAGATTCCACTTTTAATTTTCCCTGTTTTCTTATTTTGAAGGTTAATGTGATATAGGAATCATCAGGAAGATATGGTAGCACCGCTTTCTCATACTCTTTACTTGCCATATTCAAAATAATTGGTAGTTCTTGATTAGAAAGCTCTTTTTGTAAAGTGCTAGCGATGGTATCCTTCCAAAAATCATAGATATCTTTACTGTCATTTACAGGCAGTTTAGCCTGCATTTCCAGACGGTATGGATAAATACTGTCTAATGGTTTAATTACTCCATATAGCCCTGATAAGATACGTAGATGCTCTTGTAAATAAGCAATTTGTGATTCATCTTGTATGTTCATACGTTGAAACTGTAATCCTTGATAGGTGAATAATGCATAGCTTCCATTTTTATCAAAATGAATATTTCGATAACGCTCTAAATTCTCTAAAGCAATTTTCTCATTTACCTTCATTAAAGTCATTATTTTATCTTTGTTTAACTTACATAATTCTTCTAAAATCATCTGACTGTTTTTTGATAATATAGGTAAATCCTGTGGTAAACGTTCTCTATACCACTTCATCTGTTTCGTAGGTGATACGATGATTAGCATAATAATCACTCCTAACAATCCCTATTATAATGTAGATATTTATTAATTACAATTCTTATCATTATATGGTATTAAAAAGTATGATTCGAATATGATAATGTCTTAATGAAACCAAATTGATTTTGTCTTTAA
>NZ_QVFL01000019.1:0-101925 GCF_003434225.1 Absiella sp. AM29-15 | reverse complement strand
ATCCGGTGCTAATGTTTAATTATTTTTAAGACATTTTCATTTTTGCTTGACATCATTTTTTTAATATTTTTTCACTTTAATTATATCAAACTAATACTAAAACTTAAAAAAAATCATGATTTTTACTATCGAAAAGTATAAAAATCCCCCGTTACATACATAACGAGGGTTGTAAAAGTAATACTATTTATTTTCGTAATAAATTTCTTCTTTTACGGCATCTGCCTGTTTCTTTCCACATAAAGCTTCCAATATCGCAAATCCAAAATCAATTGTCGCTGCAGCACTTCTACCAGTGATGAAGTGACCATCTTTCACAACATACTGATATTGATAATCTCCACCAAAATCGTCGTTCATGGCAGTGAAGCATGTATATTTTTTGCCCTTTAAATATCCAAGTCTGCCAAGTACTGTTGGTCCTGCACAGATTGCACATACCAATTTATCTTCTGCATCAAATGTTTTGATTGCGGCTTTCACAGTTTCATTTGCTTCTAATACTTTAAATCCAGGTCCTCCTGGTAATACAATTGCCTGATAGTCATTAGCATTAAATTCTGCTAATGGTTTTAAATTTGTACAAGTCATGCCAAATCGACCTGTTTTATCATCTGATTCTACAGCATATAGGTCTACATCCACGCCACCTCTTCTAAGAATCGCAAATGTTCCTATAGCTTCTATTTCTTCAAATCCTTCTGCTAAAAATACACAAACTTTCATTTATTTTTCCTCCTTTTATTCCTTTGGATCTCTAGGTTTATATGGTTCAAATGTATTTGGAAACAACATATATTCCACAATACGTGCACAATCCGCAACACAGCCTCGACAGCTTCTGATACGATCTGTAACACCATCACTTCCACGTAATACATTGCATTCACAACTACTATTCCATTCTTCAAATACTCTGCACATATCATGCCCTAAGGTAAATGTGGACTGTTTGGTTTTTGGATTTTTTAATTCTCCATCACTGTTTTCCAATCCTGCCAACATCATCATGCCACATACAGAACCACACATTTCATAACGTTTCGCAATACCAAGTCCAAATGCTTCACTTACACGAAATGCTGTTTTTTCATCCATTCCTAATAAATCTGCATAGGTACAAACGACAGACTGACAACAGTTATACCCGTTTTTATGACGATTTAATGCATCTTCAACTCTTGATTTCATTTGTGTCTGCCTCCATTTCTTTTTGCATTGTAACACATTTAAAATGGTATGAAAAATTATATTTTCTGATAGATAGATAACAAACGCTAATACTTATGATATTTAGAAATCTTTTATAAAAAACTTTATGATATTTCATATCCATAAACAGATATTGAAGAAAAAAATCAGGATATCCATATTATCGATAGATAACATGTCACAGGTCAAAAAAAGAGGAAACATGTTCCTCTAAGCTAAATCTTCCCCATTGCTGGCAATGACTTTTTGATACCAGGCAAATGATTTTTTCTTTGTCCGTCGATAACTTCCTTTTCCCATATCATCCACGTCCACATATATAAAACCATAACGTTTTTTCATTTCTCCACTGCTGGCACTTACTAAGTCAATTGGACCCCAGCAGGTATAACCAAGTAATTCTACACCATCTTCCTCAATGGCATCTTTCATGGCCTGTATGTGATTGCGTAAGTATTGGATACGTTCATCATCTTCTACATAGCCATGTTCATCTGTTTCATCTATGGTACCCAATCCGTTTTCCACGACAAACAATGGTTTTTGATAGCGATCATATACTTGATTTAACGTAATGCGAAAGCCTAATGGATCGATTGGCCATCCCCACTTGCTAAATGTCAGATAAGGATTTTTTGCGGATGCAAATAGATTTCCTTCTGCCATATTGTTTTTATCTAAGGATGCCGCAATACAGCGGCTATTATAGTAGGAGAACGCCACAAAATCTACGGTATACTCTTTTAGAATCTGTGTATCTTCAGGTTCCATTTTCGGCATACAGTTTTTCCGTTGTAGTTGCTTAATGGCATAGGCTGGATAAGCACCACGTGATTGTACATCAATGAAGAAATAATTCTCTCGATCTACCTGCATTGCCTTAAAGACATCTTCCGGTTTACAACTGTATGGATAAGCACTGCCTGCCGCAAACATACATCCAATTTGATTGTTTGGATCTATTTCATGTGCTAGTTTTGTTGCAAGTGCACTTGCAACGAGTTCATGGTGGGCCGCCTGATATTTAATGGCTGTTTCATTTTCTTCTTTTTGAAATACCAGTCCAGCACCCATAAAAGGTGCATGTAAAATCATATTTATTTCATTAAAGGTAAGCCAGTTATGTACAAGTCCCTGATATCTATCAAATAATGTTTTACATAATTTTAAATAATGGTCAATCATTTCTCTGCTTCGCCATCCACCAATGGTCTTTATAAGATGAATAGGACAATCAAAATGAGTAATAGTTACTAAAGGTTCTATGCCATAATGCTGACATAAGCGAAAGATGTTTTCATAAAACTGTAAGCCTGCCTCATTGGGAATATCTTCATCCCCCTTTGGATAAATTCTGGTCCAAGCAATACTCATGCGATATACTTTAAAACCAAGTTTTGCAAATAAAGCAATATCCTCCTGATAATGGTGATATAAATCGATTCCATGATGCGATGGATAGTGATGGTTTTTATCACATGATAAATGCTCAATATGTCCAGCGATGATCTTACTTCGATCTGGTCCACTTGGGCAGATATCCACATTGGCAAGTCCTCTGCCATCTTCTTGATATCCACCTTCACATTGGTTGGCAGCCGTTGCGCCACCCCATAAGAAGTTATCTGGAAATCCCATACTACACCTACTAACGAATGATATGCATTAGGTTTTCCCCATGCATAATGGTTTCTTTATTTTCTGGTAATACATCCATAAAGTTTGCGCTGTTGGTAATAACAATTGGCGTTTCAATACAATAACCAGCTTTTGTAATGGCCTCCATATCAAATTGAATTAGTTTTTGACCTTTTTCAATATGATCTCCCTGTTTCACAAATGCTTCAAATCCTTCTCCATGTAATTGAACCGTATCTAATCCAATGTGAATTAATACCTCTACTCCTTCATCACTGGTGATACCAATCGCATGCAGGGTTGGAAAAAGGGTTGTTACTACGCCATTTACTGGTGCATATACCATACCTTCTTCAGGCAGGATTGCGGCTCCTTTTCCTAATGCACCTGTTGAAAATGCACCATCTTGTACATCTTCAAGTTTCATTAGTGTTCCACTTATCGGGCTGATGATATCATCTTTCTGAATCAGGTTTTCTTCTTTTGTTTCGGTGTTTGTATCTGGCTTTTCTGTTTCTTCTTTATCCTTAAAACTTATCATCGTCATCACAAAGGCTATGATCATGGTAATGATAACACCTGTAATGGCAACAATCAGATTATCAATAGAACCATCTGGGGCAATCATTGCAGGAAATTCAAAGATTCCCATGCCACCCATCATAAATTTTCTAAAATTGAAGGCTCCATAAAATGCACCACCGATGCCCCCAGCGATACAACTGATTACAAATGGTTTCTTTAATGGCACCAGGATACCATAGATGGCTGGTTCTGTGACACCAAAGATACCAGAGATAAAGTTAGGCAGACACATTTCTTTTAGTTTTTTATTTTTGGTTTTGATAAAGATAGCCGCTACAACAGCTGAAGTCGCAAAGGTACATGCGAAGAATGGCATCATTACATTATCAAATCCATATGTCACAATATTATTGATATATACAGGAATAAAGCCCCAGTGTAATCCAAAGATTACTAAAATCTGCCATGTTAAGCCAACAATGCCACCAGCTAAAAGTGGAGAGAAATCGCGAATAGCGATTACTGTTTCCGCAATCAGTTTAGAACCAAAAGTTGCGACTGGTCCAATCAACAAGAAGCCAACTGGTAAAGAGATCATCAATGTCAACATTGGCACAAAGAAGAATTTCACCAGATCAGGCACAATTTTACTAAACAGCTTTTCACATTTGCTGGCAAAATATACGATAAAGATTACGGGTATAACCGTGGATGTATAATCCATAGAGATTACAGGAATGCCAAAGAAATCAATATAGACAGGTGATGCAAACATTGTTCCTTCAAACATTGTGTATAATGGCTCCATTCCATTTGAAATCATAGAGCTTTGAATGGCTGGATAACACATGATTGCGCCAACGGCTAAACCTACCATTGGTTTTAAGCCGAATTTTTTCGCTGATGTATATCCTAAAAATACAGGTAAAAAGGTAAATAATCCATCGCCAATCGCATTTAAAATCATATAGCCGCCACAGGTATCAGGATATAATCCCATGACAACAAATAAGGTATTAAAGCCCTTGACCATTCCACATGCGGCCATTAAGCCTAAAATTGGCTGGAAGATACCAGATATGATATCGATGAATTGATCTAATGGCTTTTGTTTTTTCGCATGTACAGGCTCACTGTTTTGAAGATTTAGTAAAGGCATGACTTCTTCATAAACATTCGCTACCTGATTTCCAATAACGATTTGATATTGCCCACCGCTTTTCATTACGGTCACAACACCATCCATACCTTTGATGACTTCATCATTTGCGATGTTTTCATCTTTTAATTTAAAACGCAGACGTGTGATACAGTGGGTTAAACTAATAACATTGTCTTTTCCTCCCACTTGTTTGACGATTTCTTTTGCTAGTTCTTGATATTTTTTCATTTTCTTTTCCTCCATTTTTTATTGTTGAAGGTCAAGCCAACTGAATGTAACTATCCTTTATGAATGTATCAAGTTTGTTTGTATACCGCTTTGATGCCTCCTTTTTATATCTATATATCAGTAGTTTCCTACTTTGATACCTGCACAATACGTGAGATGTGAATGCTTAAATACAGAATTTCTTCATCACTTAATGTATAGCCATATTTTTGTTTTAGGAAATGAGCAATTTTCTGTACACAGACACATGCTTTGGGATACTTGCTTTGGACAAGCTCCAACATGTTGTCCACATCCTGTCCTTCATAGCTTTTTCCCGAAAACAAGCGCTGTGCAAAGAATTTCAAATGGGTGATAAAGCGATAATAGTAGACGGAATCTTCATCTAATTCAATAGAAAATGTCATACGCACGATGGTTTCAATTTCCTGCATGACTTTTGTAATTTCTTTTACGGATTTAGTATGCATATCCAATTGTGCATTCACAATATGCAATGCGATAAAGCCTGCTTCATCATCATTTAATTGAACATGAAAGCGTTCTTCAATCAATTTGACAGCGTATTTTCCTACTTGATATTCATCACGGTAAAACTTTTGAATATCCCAAAGCATAACATTCTTTACTTCAATATCCTGTTTCTTACGTTCTACTGCCATATAAATATGATCACATAAGGAAACGATGACATTCTCATTTAATGGATTATCAATGTGAATTTTCGCATAAGATATAATTTCTTCTGCGATTTCCACATGCTCCACAGGTATGGTTTGAAACAGCTCCTGTAAGCGTTTGTTTGCTGTGGTATCCTTTAGAGTAAAGACTTTTTCTATCTTTTGATCATCTACAGGTGTTCCTGCTTCTACCTGAAAGCCAATCCCTCTGCCGGTTAAGATTTGTTCCTGTCCCTGTTCATCTAATGCAACTACTACATTGTTATTTAGACGTTTTTTATATGTATACATCTTTCCACCTCATCTCCACAAAAAAACCTGTCAATCTATCAAACGATATAATGAATCATCAAAAGATCACTATATAAACATTTTCAGATATAACAGGTCGAGCTTGTATTTAAACAATAACTATCCTATTTGCAAGGTTATTCTAACACTAGTTTTTCCCCTTGTCAATCAGGTTTTTTACTTTCTTTTGTAAATAATCGGATCATCAAATCCAAAAGTACGCTTTCCATTCATCTCCATGGATTCAGATACTTCTAATCGATCAGCTGAGAAAGTTTCATGTAATGTGAATTTTAAAACTGGTGTAAACATACTTTCACTGCCACCTTCCCAAACACCATCATGATATTGATAAAGAGCTGGTGTAAACTTAGATGAAACCTTTAATTCCTCATAATTCAAAGAGGATAAATGCTCATATGTAAAAGTAGATGCATCATAGCCGGATGGCATTTCATAAGAAGTTAATTTTATACCTTCTTCTACCTCTTCAAATAGAAATAGATGAGGTGATGCATGGCTTTTTCCATTGCTAGCGTAATTGCTTTCTTCTAAAAGGAAGATGCCTTCAAATGCTACTGGTAAATGCTTAATGTTTGCATTGATCACTGTATTACGGTGTTGGGCGAATGGAAAATTGATATCTTTTTTCTGTTGTTTGTCTTGAAACTGTTCACGATTATCAAATTCACCTTCTAATAACTTCACAAATTCTACTAATGTTTTCATTGGTACTACCTCCATCTGCCTACCATCATACACCGAACAGGACTCATTTACCAGATGAATGCTTCATTTGTATTAATTAATTAGACAGTGATTGAATATGGGCAACAATACTACCTATAATATCTACACGATTAAATGGTGTAATCAAATAAAATCCATCCACCAGATCATAAATTTTTTCTGCGATTTCACAGGATATTGTAACCGCAAGTTCACTTGCTTGTGTGCGATCTTTATCCACATACAGATCAATGATTTCCTGATCTACATCGATACCGGATATTTCATTATTCATATATACTGCATTACGATGGGATACGATAGGAATAATACCACCAAAGATTTTAGATGATAATGCTTGTTTTGCCAGCTTTAAGTTTTCATAGGCCTGTTTCGATAATACCGGCTGACTCATAAAGGCAGTAACGCCTTGTTTTTCTTTCTTTCTGGCTTTTTCCAGTTCTGCCTTAAAGTTGACTGCATTGATATTTAATGCGCCACAAATTAAGAATGGCTGTGGAAAGGTAGTTTGATTTAAATCGTTGATAAAGCCAGCCAAAAGCTGAGAATTGAAATTGAATACCCCTTTGACCTGTTTACGATCTTCAGCAGGGATTGGATCACCAGTTACAACCAATACATTATGCACACCTTCGATTTGTAGACCAAACAGCAAAGCCTTCGTCGCATTGATGTTACGATCACGACAGGTCATATGTGGTATGACATGCATTCCCATTTCACGATGTAGTTTACAAGCCAGTAAAGAGCTGTCAACCCTTGCACGTGCCACAGGGCAATCCGCAATGGTTAATGCATCTACACCTGCCTGCTTCAAATAGGCGGCATTATCCATGAAATGCTCGATATCACAATGATTTGGCGGGTCAAATTCAACTGCAATTATTTTTTCTCCTCGTTTGATTTTCTGATGAAAAGGATCATGGTCTATGATTTCTTTTTTATCATTTTTTATTTCTTTTGTGCTTGATTCTACTTTAGGACTTTGTATTTTCAACTGTTTACGAATAGCTTTAATATAAGCCGGTGTCGTACCGCAACATCCGCCAATGATACTGGCGCCATGGGTAATGATCTGCATCATTGCGTTGGCATAATAGGTTGAATTATCCCTAAAAAAGGTACGATTATGCAGAATGGTTGGATATCCCGAATTTGGCATGACACTGATTTTATGATGCTTGATGGATAATCCCTGAAGAATGCGATCTAAATGCATTGGACCACAGATACAGTTCATGCCAATCGCATCTACATAAGGACATGTGTCCATTTCCATCAATAGTTTTTCTCCACTGATTCCCTGTCTAGTATAGCCATCCCCACTTAACGCAAAGCTTGTGATGATATAGCTTTGTGGACTTTTTTCTTTGATATAGGCGCAGATTTCTTTTAAGGCGATATCATTATAAAAGGTTTCAAACAGAAAACGGTTGGCCCCTAAAGATAAAAAGATATCCACGATTGCCTGATATTCCTTAAAAAGATCCATTCCTTTCTGCTGGGCCATTGGGCCGATATCCGCAAATACTTCTACCTGGTATTCTTCACCAATGTCTTTTGCGAGTAGATATCCCTGATGAATGATGTTTTCAAGTTCTTCCTTCGTACAATCAAGGTTTTGGGCATTGGCAGAAAAAGTATTGGTTTTTATGGCATTGGCACCTGCTTCACAATATTCCCGATGAATCTGTAAGACTCGTGAGGGATATTGTATATTCGCTAGTTCACATGGCATATCTTCATCATATAAAGAAGCATAATATGTCCCAAATGCGCCATCAAATAAGAAGGGTTCTTTGATATCTAACATTGGAATACCTCCTTTGCGATGTCTGCGCTTTGTTTTGCGTCTTTTGCGTAATAATCCGCATGGATTTTTTTCGCATATTCTTCACTGACAACAGCACCGCCTACCATAATCTTACATGGATGTTTTGCGTCATGTAGTGCCTGGATGGTTGCCTCCATGGATGCTAATGTTGTCGTCATCAATGCACTTAATCCAATCAGATAAACATTTTCCTGAATGGCAGTTTCCACAATTGTTTCAACTGGTACATCCTTGCCTAAGTCAATGACTGTAAAGCCATAGTTTTCTAATACTACTTTTACGATATTTTTACCGATATCATGGACATCTCCTTTGACAGTCGCAAGTATAATCTTTCCTTTGGAAATACTTTCAGCACCGCTTTTTAAAATACTTTTTCGTATTTCTTCAAATGCACACTGACTGGCAGTTGCCGCATTGATCAGTCCTGGCAGATAGATTTCTTTTTTCTCATAGCGTTCCCCAACGATATCCAAAGCCGGAATCAATTGTTCATTAACGATATCCAATGGTTCTTTTTCTTTTAATGCTTCGATGGTCAATTGACGTGTTTCATCTTTCAATCCTTTGCATACCGCCTCCACAAGTGTGACTTCTTTATTCAATGTTTGTGTTACTGGTTGATTGCTCATATTGGCATACGCCTCAACATACGCCATGCAGTCTTTATCTAATCCGGATAATACACGATACGCGCGGATTGCGTCCATCATTACTTTTTGATTAGGATTGATGATTGGCATTGTTAAGCCTGCGGATAGTGCCATCGTTAGAAAATGCTGGTTTAATATACTACGCTGCGGCAGCCCAAAGGAGATGTTACTGACACCGAGTACGCTTTGTACACCCAGTTCTTTGCGAATAGCAGTTAATGTCTGTAATGTTTGTTTTGCCTGATCCTGTTGGGCGGATACTGTTAGTGTTAAACAATCTAAAAACACACGTTGTTTTTCAATTCCATAGGCTTGTGCACATGCAGTGATGCGCTTTCCAATTTCTAAACGTTTTTCTTTTGTTTCTGGAATACCTTTTTCATCCAGTGTCAAACCGATGACATTGGCGCCATATTTTTTTATGAGTGGCAAGATTGCCTGCATATTGGCTTCTTCCCCATTACAAGAATTTACGATAGGGATACCATTATAAATCCGTAATGCTGCTTCCATGACTTCTGTATTCGTTGTATCAATCTGTAAAGGAACATCAATTACCGTCTGTAATTCTTTGATGACTTTTACCATCATGCTTTTTTCATCGATACCAGGCAATCCTACGTTAACATCTAAAATATCAGCGCCACCTTCTACTTCTTCCATCGCAATGGATAAAATTTCATCCATATTCTGATGGCGCAAAGCCTCTTTCATTCGCTTATTTCCTGTAGGATTGATACGTTCTCCAATCACATGCACATCATCTAGTTTCAGGCATTTTGTAGGTGAACAGGTGTAGCCTGCTTCTTCATATAAACTTTCGGAGCAGGTAGAAACAAGTGTTTCTGTTAGTGCCTTAATAAAGGCTGGTGTTGTGCCACAACATCCTCCCACATAGCGAACAGGCAGTTCTTCATAAGCTTTCATCTGACTTGCAAAGCTTTGTGCATCCATATCATACGTATTGCTCATAGGATCTGGCAGTCCTGCATTTGCTTTAATGATTAAAGGAAGGGGTGTCACCTTAGCTAATCGTCTGGCAATTGGCAATATTTCGGCTGGTCCTAAGGAACAGTTGATGCCAAGGGCATCTACGCCAAGTCTTGTGGCAGTAATTCCAAAGCTTTCCACACTACATCCGGTAAATGTTCTTCCATCATGTTCAAAACTCATTGTCACAAAGATTTCCATATCACTGTTTTCTTTTGCGGCAAGTATCGCCGCTTTAATTTCCATCAGATCACTCATTGTTTCAAAAACAACCAGATCTACACCTGCCTTTACTCCTGCGATAATTTGTTGTTTAAAGATATCATACGCTTCTTCAAAGCTTAAATAGCCATTTGGCTCTAACAGCTCTCCAATAGGTCCAAGATCAAGAGCAACTCTGGCCTTTCCATTTGCGGCCTTTTTCGCAAGCTCAACAGCCTTCATAATCACTTCTTCTACACTATATGGACATTTTTCAAGTTTCTTACGATTTGCGCCAAAGGTATTAGCATAAATAATCTGGGCGCCACTTTCAATATAATTTCTATGAAGCTTCATAAGCAGTTCTTCATGTTCAAACATAAATGCTTCTGGTAATTCTCCTGGTTTTAAACCATTCGCCTGTAGCTGGGTACCCATGCCACCATCTAAATATATTACATTACGCTCCACAACGATTCCCTCTCTTTCTTAACTCACATGTATCTTTTAAATCACAGTATGCACAGCCACTGATGCGCTTTTCCTGCTTTTTATCTGATATCCCTATCATCGCAGTAATGGATTTTAGCGGGATCAATAAGGAAGATTCATTCACAAACAAACCGATTTTACGTTTGGTATCCAGACGTTCACAGAAGGTTTTCTGTATATCGATGCGTAAATCTCCATAGCCACAGGAAAAACGATCGGTTAAATAACGATGCTGCTTAGCATATTTCTGTGCCAGTTCTTCCTGAAAATCATTTGCGAATGCTTCAATACCTGCATTACATACCGCATCAAATACCAGCATATCTCCCATATCTTTTAAGGATAAACGTTTTGTTTCCACATCGATTGCAGTTCCAAGAGTGGCAGCCATAAAGATCACCTGATCACAGGTTTTCAATAATTCTCTGATATCTTTGCCATGTAATGGTATTTTCAAATCATTATCATATCCATGTATCGTAGAGATATGATACACCACCTTTGGCTTTGCTAGTTCTTTGACACGTTTGATTTGTGTCTGTATCTGATTTGTTAAATGTTCATCTGCTTCTTTACATCCAAGATAATGTAATACCTCATCAAATGGAATATCCGGCATCAATCTTTCCATGCTCATCTTCCTTTCTTTACAAAAAAAGCTTTCATCCATAGGACGAAAGCTCGTGTTACCACCTAATTTTATCTCAATCTCACAATTGAAATCTTCATAAGTACGCCTGCATAGCAGGTTATACCTTTGCCTGTAACGTGACATCACGTCATGATCTACTATATGTTCAACCATGCAACTCCAAGACCATCTTCCCATACACGCTCCTTATTTCCTTTCACCAAGCTGGAAACTCTCTTTGAAGGTTTATGTATCGTACTCTTCTTTTCATCATCTTTAATTTGCCTTATTTTACCATGCCACCTATCTTACGTCAATAAAAAGATATTTTTATAAAGAATTTTTCTGATATAATAAATAATGAAAGGTGATGAGGGAACATGAAAAAGAAACTCTTATGGATGATCGCTGTTAGTTTATTATTGACAAGCTGTTCAAAAAAACAAGAACCGCCAGCACAAAAAGAACTAACAAAAGAAGATATTTCCATAGCTGAAGAACAGGGAAAACAAGTAGGCTTAGAGATGTTGAAGAATTCAGAAAAAGAAACTGCCTATATCATGATGGCAGAAGATGGAAATGCTAATGTTTATGATACAAAGATTGGTGGTACACCATATTTACCACCTGATTTTGATTATCCCTATGATCGAGAAGCTGGTATGGAGGATCAGCCGTTAATCATGCTGGCACAATTCAATTTCTCCCAATTCCCGAAGAACGATCGTTTTCCTGATCATGGTATTTTGCAAATTTATATATCGGGAAGTCATGGCGCCAATATGTATGGGTATCATTATGAAAATCCCAGCAATGATGAATCATTCCGTGTGATTTATTTTGATGATATAGAAACAGATGAAACAAAGCTTCAATCACCGCCAAAGATTGAAAATGATGAAGAATTCCCATTACAGCCAATGGATACCTGTATTAAAATCAAGATTGAAGAAAAGTCATATCCGACCATTCCTGAAATGGAAGATTTTAGTGATATCATGGCATCAACATATCAAAAATTATATCATAAAGATTTAGATTCCAACCCGGCAAGTGTTTATTTAAGCAGTGCGGTTTATGATACCCTTGGCTATACGCCAAGTCGTATGAGTGGGCATCCTTATTATATGCAAGGAGATCCTAGAAGTGAGCTGGATGCATTGGTTTATGATGAAGTACTGGCGTTGTTTCAACCTGATTTAAGTGATCATTTTATGTTTGCGGATGGTGGCTGTGCTGTCTTTATGATCAACCACGAAGATTTAATAAATCATGATTTCTCTGATGTATATTATACATGGGACTGTTTTTAAAAAGTCCCATGTTTTATTTATGGTGTTTTCTTAATTCCTCGATCTGTTTCATGCGTTGAGTTACCTTTTGTTCACTTCCCTGCATGGTTGGTTCATAATAGATTGCATGTAATAAAGCATCTGGCAAACACTTCATATTTGTGATTTTATCATCATAATCATGCGCATATTGATACCCTTCTCCATAATGTAAATCAGCCATCAATTTGGTTGGCGCATTACGGATTTGTAAAGGTACTGGTTCTGCGATTGTTTGTAAAGCATCTTTTTTCGCAGCTTCATATGCCATATATAAAGCGTTGGATTTTGGCGCAAGTGCACAATAAGTAACAGCATGTGTTAAATGCACACTGCATTCTGGCATCCCCAAATAATGACATGCCTGATAAGCCGCAATACAGATTTCTAAAGCACGGCTATCTGCCATACCTATATCTTCACTGGCAAAGCGTACGATTCTTCTTGCGACATATAAAGGATCCTCCCCTGCTTCTAACATTCTGGCAAGCCAATAAATCGATGCCTGTACATCTGAATTACGCATGCTTTTATGCAAAGCGGAAATGATATTATAATGCTCCTCCCCTTTTTTATCATACAACAGACTTTTTTGATTGATACATTGTTCCATGATTTCTTTAGTGACATAAATACCATCTTCTTTTTGTTCACTGTTGAGTACGATCATTTCTAAGGTATTCAAAGCTGTTCTGGCATCGCCATTCGCAAATCCGGCAATCATATACAACATATCATCATCTATATGAACATGATCATCTTTAAATCCAAATTCATCATGTATGGCATTTTGAAGCAGCTCCACAAGATCTTCTCTTGTAAGAGGTTGTAAAACAAATACCTTACAACGGGATAACAACGCTCCATTGATCTCAAAGCTTGGATTTTCGGTTGTCGCACCAATCAAAATGATACTGCCTTTCTCCACATAAGGAAGAAAAGCATCCTGTTGTGCCTTATTAAAACGATGGATTTCATCTACGAAAACAATGGTCTTTTCTCCTAAACGACGGCTTACTTCCGCTTCCTTCATGACTTCTTTGATTTCTTTTACACCACTGGTAACCGCAGAAAAATTAATAAAGTGGGCCTTTGTCTGATGAGCGATAATCATCGCAAGGGTTGTTTTTCCTACCCCAGGTGGACCCCAGAATATTAAAGAAGATATACGATCTGCTTCAATCAGTCGATACAATACTTTACCTTTTCCAATCAAATGCTTTTGACCAACAAATTTATCTAAACTCATGGGGCGTAAACGGCTTGCTAAAGGAGTATCACTTTTATCTTCAAATAAAGATTCCTGTTGCATAAGATCACCTGCTTTCCCCTTTATTATATCATGAAAAAGAAGGCATAATACGCCTTCTATTCTCTTTCAAAACTTGCTTCTATAATCTGACCTTTATCTACATCTACCATAATGACAAATGTGACATCTTGCTTTGGATGAGCTACCCAGCTTTCTACATGTCCTGGATCATAAATATGCTGTGTAGAGATGGCCTCTTTTTGAAAAGATAACTGTGATGCATCTTTACGATAAGTTTTCACAAAGTTATCCACAAGCTGTTGCGCCTGTTGATCAGATAGCTTGTTTCCTGTAGATTCTGAAGATATTTCATAATTTTTAAATACAAAATGCTTTATTTCCATATCGTTGGAATGTATTTGTATATTATATCGATACGTATAACTACCATTCTTATCTTGTGTACTTGCATAATTACCAAACATATAAAACTTTACATTATCCACTGTTTCTATTTTCGCTGTATTCATTTGTGCCAAATATTTTTCTGGCACAAAAGCTGATAAAGATTGAAACAGTTCTTTTTGTTGCTGCAGCTCTTGTTCTGTCAGCTTTTGATTCATTGCTTGTAATTCTTCATCATATATCTTTTGATATGTATCAACATCTTCAAGTTCTATATCTTCACTGTTTTTCGTATATATCTTCATCAATTCCTGATTATCATGTTTCAAATGATAAATAACTTGATGCACCGGTTGTTGCAATGCCAATATGGCGGCAGCGTTCTGCTTAAGACCTTCCTCTTGTAAAGTAAAGAAATGTTCATAGGAAAGATCCTGTGTTGTATTCATGGTAATCAATAGTTGCTGTTGTCCCATGCCATCTTTATCAGAAAGCTCACAATGCTCATAGCTAAATGTATCTCCATAATCTAATTTCGATACCCATTGATCGAAAGGTGTCATACGTTCTTGATAAATATCACTAACATAATGTTCATCCTGTCTTGTCCACTGCTTATCCTTTTGTTTTGGTGTTGTCCATAGTCCAATACCGATTGCAATTATGATGAAAATCAAGACAATCGATAGCCATACTTTCATTTTTTTTAATTTTAAAACGTTTTTGATACGCTCTTTTATATTTCCTTCCCCAAAACAGACAACACTATTTTGTATCTGTGATTTCTCACATGCAAAAGATAATAACGTTTGCGCATAGGCTTTTTTCTGTATCTGATATTTATTGATAACTGCCTCATCACAAGACATCTCCATATCTTTCCCCATCAATATATAAGCAAGCCATACCAATGGATGAAACCAATACATCACAGTTAGACAATATGCGAATATTTTCATGAGATAATCTTTTCGTTTGATATGCATCTGTTCATGAAGAATGATATATTTTGCTTCTTGATCAGAAATATCCGCAGGTAAATATATAGCTGGATGCAGGATGCCAAATACAAAAGGAGTTCCTGAAACATCACTTTGATAAATACCAGGTTCCCTCACGATAGATGAAGCAAGGCGTTTTTTTAAGTGTACATACGCCATGCCATTTTTTATAAACAATGTCAATATACCAATCGCCCAGATATAGATACTAATGATTTTCCATAATGGTTCCTCCTGTGCTTTCTTTGTGATATAAGGCATAGTTTCATCCACAGGTTTTCTATTATTATTTACCATATCCGTGCTATCTTCTGTATCCTTTGCAATGGAAGGGGCTATTAACATTTCTGTCATAGTTGTTTCCATTTTAGGATGTAATGTAAATTCACTTTCTATATGCCATGGAATCAATAATGGAATTGCCACAATGATCCATAAAGCATAGGCATATTTTTTAGGAAAACGTTTTAATATGAAACGTACGATCATCACAAATATGATGACATAACTGATAGAAATACTTTGTTTGATCAAAAATTGAAACACCTCAGTCATGATCATCACCATCTTCATAAGCAGCAATCATTTCTTTTAATTGCTCTGCTTCTTCTTTCGTTAATTTACGATGATCCATAAAAGATGCGATAAAAGCTGGTAAAGAATTATCAAACATACGTTCTATCAATCGTTTGCTTTCATATCGTTGTACCTGTTGCTTCTTCAAACAGGAAGTCACAATCGTATTTTGATTCTGTAATATTCCTTTATCACATAGTTTTTTTAATACCGTATACGTGGTTGTTCGTTTCCAGCCTAAACGTTTCTCACATATTTTGGTTAACTCCCCAGAAGCAATTGGTTCTACTTCCCAAATAATACTGACAAAATCATATTCCCTGTCATGTAAAATTGCTTTCTCCATTTTCTGTGCCATATAGTCTATTATTATAGACACCCTTTCTATCTTCAGTCTATCACGATAGACTAGCAATGTAAAGAAAAAGACACAACAGATGTCTTATTCAAAATATTTACGCCAAATCGCAAGTTCTCTTTCTGCACTCTCATGGGAATCACTTGCGTGAATGACATTATTTACTAAGCGCCATTGTTTTGTTGCCTGCTCATAATCATCATGGCTGTATTTACCACGAATCGTATCTTTCCCAGCATCCTTTGGATTTGTCTTACCAACAAGTGCCCGTGTATATTCAATAATATCCTGATTCCCTTCATACGTTATCATCATTGGCATAATGTAATGAGGTCCATCATAGTAAAAGGAATTGAATAATTTTCCCGGGAAATCAAACGCTTTTTTCATAGAATCGATAACACCCTTATAATGATCCAATAAGGTTTTCATAACATCCATATCTACTTCTAATTTCACCTGTTTTTCTATTTTAAGGCCATGTGCTATCAAATCCTTCAGTATTTCCTCATACTGGTTTGTAAATGCATCAGGTTTCAACATCATAAAAGTTTTCTGTTTCATCATTATCACTCCTCTTGCTCATTATACCCACTTTATACAAAAAGAAAAGCTTTCTGCATAAGAAAGCCTACTTTTCCATAAATTCTTTAATCATTGGTAAACGATTTTTTGTATCTTCATATCCTAAATCAAACCATCTTTGTAATAAATCTTTATCATGTGTATAACGTGTGACACCATAATCTGCACTAGGACGAAGAACCAGCGCTTTTCCCTCTTTTTCCAAAGATTGTACAATGCCCCATTGCTTTTGATAATTGATATGGCGAATCTTCAAATTTTCACGAATCTGCTTGTTGCCTGGATACATCAATTTTGCTAATTGTATCTGCCAGCCTGGTGCAGCTTTACGCACATAGTTTTCTTCCTTAGTAGAAATAAAAACATGCTTTTCCATTCCCTGACGAATACTTTGTTCAATTGGTATCATGTCAACCAATCCTGCATCCATATACGTATGTCCACGGAATTTCACAGGTCTAGTCAATAAAAATAAAGAACAAGATGCCTGCATTAACAGCTGCTCTTCATTATCGAAGAATTCTTTTGCATAATATTCTACTTCATTGGTATCCATGTTGTATACACCGATATCCAATTGTGTAGGGTTTTTCATAAATGCTTCATAATCTAATGGTGCATGTTTTTCAATAAAGTTACATACATGGCGTATGCCAAACACACCACGTTCGTGTAATAAAGGATAGACACCAATGGCATGTGGATCACTTGCGGCATCAACTCCGGTAATTCTTAATCTTTCTTTTTGTTTGGAAACAAAAGGCAACAATACTTCTGCGCCTGCACTGATTCCAGCTGTGTATGGAAAATCGATATGCTCATCTAAAAAACACTTCAAAACACCGCAGGTATATGCTGCTTTTGTTCCTCCGCCTTCACAAATCAAACCAATCTTTTTACTCATCTTATATACACCTCATAGATTATTATTATACTATTTTCATTCAAAAAGGTAAAGAAATCATCAAGCTTTTTCACGAAAAAAGGCATAAAAAAGAGCTTTTTCAGCTCTTTTTACATCATTGGAGAGAATAAATTCAAAAAGGCTCGCATAATACGAATTGGAAGTTTTACAGATCGGCATTCTTCCAATGTAACTTCATGACTCATCTCTAATGTTTTCATATAATCTTTTTTTACATCCATAACAACCTTGCTCTTATAGAACCATACACCACATTCATAATGTAAATAATAAGAACGATAGTCCATATTCACTGTCCCAACAATGGCCATTTTATCATCCACAACAAATGTTTTACTATGTACAAAGCCAGGAGTATATTCATAAATTTTAACACCTGCTTCTATTAAATCACGATAATTGGATCTTGTGACTTCAAATACATACCACTTATCTGGAATATGTGGTGTCAATATTCTAACATCAATACCATTCTTTGCTGCCAGCATTAATGTTGTTTTCATTTCGTTATCAATGACAAGATACGGTGTTGTCGCATATACATATTTTGTAGCACTGTTGATCATATTGATATGTGTGTACTCCCCAACATTTTCATCATCTGTTGGTGAATCGCTATATGGCTGTACAAAGCCATCATTTTCAATTTCTAAAAATTCTTGGAAAGATGGTTTAAAGTTGAATACATCATCTTTTATTTTTTCATCATAATTCCAGAATTGTAAAAACATTAATGTCAGATTCCATACAGCTTCACCTTTCAGCATAACACTGCAATCCTTCCAATGTCCAAACCGTTCTTTCTTATTGATGTATTCATCAGCAAGATTTATTCCACCTGTCATACCGACTTTTCCATCGATAACCAGTATTTTTCTATGGTCACGATTGTTCATTTGCATCGCAAGCATCGGGCGAATTGGATTAAATACTTTTGCTTTGATGCCAAGCCGGTTTAATACTTTATAATAATCTTGGGATAAGGTTGTAATACAACCTGCATCATCATATAATACTCTGACATCTACGCCTTGTTTCACCTTTTCAATCAAGATATCTAGTACCGTATCCCACATCAATCCTGGCGCAATGATAAAATATTCTAAGAAAATAAATTTCTCTGCTTTCTTCAACTCTTCAATCATTGCCTCGAATTTATCTTCTCCTACTGGAAAGAATGTCGTTTCTGTATGTTTATGAATAGGGAAACAAGCATTTTTCCAAATATAATTTGCCTGTTTATGTGCAATTGGATCTTCTAATTCAAGATCATCCATGATTTGTTGATTCTGCCAAATGATTTCCTGAACCGTTTCCGCTGATTCCATGTCACGTTTACGTAATTCTTTTGGAACTTTTTGACCACCAAATAATAAATAAATCAATCCGCCAAAGACTGGAAATGCCATGATCAACAATACCCAGGCAAGCTTATATGTAGGATTTTCATTCTTATTAATGATATATACACTCATACAAAAGCTTAACGCAATTAATATGAAATAAATCCAAACGAAATATTCACTCAGTTGAAATATAATACCTAAAAATACGGCAAGCTGAATCAATATTAATACTGTCACAATAAATATTTTGTTTTTAAGAACGGATAATACTTTCCTCATATGTTCCCTCCTTTCTTAAAAAACAAATTAATTTTATTTTTGTTTATGTAAATAGTTTGTGACCATGCCAATCACTCTTGTTAAATTTTCCTCTTGTAACTTGTTATCTTTCCCTGTTCCTGTTCCTAATACATACAATCTGCCATCATTGTCAACTTCTCCACAACTAATAACGATTGCTTTATCAAAATGTGCCATTGCACTTTGAAATTGCATACCTTCATCTATTTTAACGACTTCAATATTCTTTTTATTTGGATCACATTTCACAACTTCCTGTGCCATTTTTCTGTTTTGTGGGCGATATCCAATTTGTAATGTACTTCCCTTGCCTATACAATCTAAACAAATGATATTTGGATTTTTTCCAGCATCTTTAAATTCTTTACCAGCAATATCAGCACCTAAATAACGTGTTTTATTTTTATCTGTAAATAAGAACCCAACTTTTTTTCTTTCATCCTTGCTTAATGCCTCCGCAATATCTAATGCAGCTATGATAGATGCAGAATTACGTGTAAAATTCTTTGTATTTCTAATCCCATGTGTTATAAAATAAACTAAGAATAGCAACAACAGAAACATAATCAATGAAATCATTGCGGTCATGATAGGGTTTGTTGTCATCTTTCCACCAAAGAATACAAATATTAAGATGATTGCATATAATGCTACAATTGGCACAAAGGTTGCGGCCATCGTTTTGCTGGCTGTTTTTTCTCCATCAAATGGAAAATAAAAAACCTTATTCCATATTTTACGCTCTGGTGTATCATATGGCACAACAATGACAGTTTTCGCATTTTTTATATTTCCAAAGAAATAATCTTTCGCTTTATTCAACCATTTTCTTCCTTCGATTTCTTTCATTTCATAACCTAATTCAGAAAATTCTTTTGCGATTTCATCCTTGAATTTATTTTTTTGTTTTCTTGAAAAACGTGTCCCAAATTGCTTGGTATATTTTTCGATACGGTTATCGTTCATTTTCATTTCCTCCTTGCGAATGACACTATTATACATGAAAAAGCTCTAATTTAAAACCCGTTAATCAAAAAAGTACCTGTGGGCTTCAGGTACTATTCTGTAATTTCTATAATTTTTTCGAAAGGGTTATTATATGCTTTTATGTATACAAGAGGTTTTCCACTCTTGCTGGTTATTACAGTTTCCACTCTAATAATAGGAGTATTCATTTTTATCTTCAAAAGATTTGCGAATTGTACTGGTACCAGCATAGGAATAAAACGCTGAATAATACGTCCATCTTTCAGATACGCATTTAAATCTAATAATTGTCTTAGATTATTCAATTCCGATTCGCTGATACTGCTTCGTATAAAAAATATCTCTTCCACACTAATAGGTTTTGTGTTAAGGGTATTCAAACGCAAGACAATTAGTGTCATTTCGTCTGGACTGATTTCAAGTCGTTCCGCTATTTCAGGACCAGCTTCATCAGCCTTTTTTACATTAAAATATAATACGTTAAATTCACTGATATCTTCCTGTAACAAAGCTGAAACAGGAGTTTTCTTAACAAATTTTCGATCCGCGACAAAGGTTCCTTTATTTTTATCACGGTACAAAAATCCTTCTTCTACAAGTTCATTTATTGCATTACGTACAGTCATACGGCTAGCATCAAATCTAACCGCCATTTCACGCTCAGAATCGATAGGCGAATTCGCAGGTTTATCTTCAATTTCCTGTAAAATCATTTCTTTGATCTTACGATAGATTGGAGTCGCCATATTTTCACCTTACCTTTCTTTTTTTAACGCATGAAACCGAATGACCTCCAAGGCTTAATGTAATCTAATAACATAATTTCATCAGCTGGAATATGTCCAATGACATTCTTTCTACCATCATTAGGCATATCTTTCAAAACAATATGAAGTTCACCTTTATAACGAGAATATTCATCATTTACAATGACAACATCTCCACGTTTTAAATCTCTTGTATTTTTTGGTGGAACACTTTCTTTTGCGAATGTTACACGAGGCATTGTGCTACGTGCCATATACTCACTCATGTCACCACGTACAAAGTGTGGATGCTCAAACAGAATCTTTTCCTCTGTTGGATGAAGTTCTGCTTCATAGTCGATTTTGAAAGTTAATAGACCTGGATCAATTGTTGAAAGTGTTTTCAACTCATCTTCAGTTGCATATGCATTTGCTATTATAACATCATCTACCAGTCTTGTGGCAAATAAATGTCTAGCTTGCACATCAATTGGCAAGTCCCTGTGTATTTCCAAAGTACATAATCCTTCATTTACAGGCCAAGGACCATAAGTTCCTTCTGCCTGAGAACTAACGAATGCTGCAACTTTTACATTCAAATTTTTAATATCCTTACTGCATTTTTCAAAATGTTCATAACTGATTCCACTAAATCTCTGTGGATAGAAGTTATGGCAAGTAATAATGTTATCCAGCTTTGGATAGTGACTCATAATATTGTCTAAGTATTTCGTACCTAAACTTGCGTTAATTTCGATTTTCAAATTTTCTTTGTTATAGCTCATTAAAGCTTCCTTTAATGAATCAAATCCTTCATCTAGACGAATCCCATCCGCATGCATTTCTTTGAAAAAAGATAAATCATCATAAGAAACGCCTAATTTTTCAAATACAAATGGCGCTACGTCAAGGATGACTTCCATTCCATAACTATGAGCGTGATCAATTAATTCACGGAATTCGCGTAAAATTTCTTCACGTTCTTTTTCAACACTTAACAGACAAGTAAAAATTCTTTTGAATCCGTATTTTGCTGCAAGTGTAACATATGCCTTATCCTTTTCTAATGTCGAATGTTCTGGATATAGTGATATCCCTAATCTAGCCATGATTAGCCTCCTTTAGAGCGCTATTTCTTTTCTTCTTGCTCAGGAATAGCTTCCTCTTTATTTTCTATTTTTTCATTTTCTTTTTTTTGATCAAGTATGCTTTTCTCAATGGCACGCAACAATTTTGTTGCCTTCTTCTTAGCACCACGGTTATAGAAGAAAGACATAATCTTGAAGTTTACTGCTTTTGTTCCGGTAGCAGCATCAAATCCTTCACGATATGTTACCCCAATGTGATCAGCATCAAGTTGTTCGATTTCATAAGCGATATAATTTACACCTTGAGAACTTTCAAATTTAGCCTCATATTTTACAGGCTCCTCAAATTCTGTTATGGTTACCTTAACAGATCCTTTTCTTCCTGTTTTGTTTTTCAGGGTTTTCGTATAAGTATAACCTTTTTTAATCTGTTTTGGTCTTACATTTTTTCCTGTTGCCTGTGTAATATCATAAGCTAATGAAGTTTGTAATACTTCCCAAAATTCACTAGCACCTACATATAATTTTTCACATACTTCCATATCTATATCTCCTTATCTTTTCTTAGCCGGCTTGCTGCTTGACTTTGCATTCTTTTTGTCTTTATATACTAACACAAAACCTGCAATAGCGACAAGTACTCCAGCTAAACAAGTTGATAAAGATACTCCTGAATCTTTTGTTGTTTGCGAAAATATAATCATAATACATCCAATACTTGCTAAAAATAAACCCCAGCGTGTCATAATATCACCTTTTCTTATTGTTATCTTTCTATTGCCTTTTTATTTTACTTCAAAATTGAAATAAAATATAGATTTTTTACTGTTATTTTTTATTTATCAGTAATTTGGAAATACATAACACTTCCAATTTGAGTACCTTTGATAGCTGCTTTAGCGATAGCCATTGCTTTTGCAACATCATCTGTATTAACAGTAAATTCTAGTTTAATTCCTTTTTTTCCTTCATATTTATAAGAAATACCTTCTTCAGTAGATTTTTCTAATAAATCGATGATAAAATCCTGATTCAGTCCACAACTGATGTAAATTTTGTTTTCCATGATCAAATCTCCTTTTTCCTAACCTATTTCTTAATTTCCTTATATAAATCGATAAATTCCTGTGCTAAAATTTTGAAAGCTTCTGCGCTCATCAACTGGTCTTCTGCATGTGTTAATAATAAAGTCATCTGAGTAACTTCACCACTAGCTTCCTGCTGAATCAACTGAGCATGTGCATGATGTCCTGTTGTGAAATTTTCATTACCTTCATTAATTTTCTGTTCTGCTGCTTCAAAGTTTCCTGCTTTTGCTTCCTGAATAGCTTCGATAAATAAGCTTCTAGCCATTCCTACTGACGAAATAATCTGAAAACAAGTTAATTCTAATCCTTCCATTAATAAGTACCTCCTCTTATAAAAGCAATTAAGGAAGAAAGAACACGATCTTTCTTCCTTATTTACTTTTGTCTATATTAGTTTTTTATTCCTGAGTTGTATCCATGCGGTTTGCAACGATAACGAATGGGATCCAGCATAATGTAGCAACTACTAAGTTGATAGCAGCAATTACACCGGCCATGATGTTACCACCTGTAGCTAAGATAGCGTAAATTACTGGTGGAACTACCCAAGGAACTGTAATGAATACTGGTGGAATTAATCCAGCAGCTGTAGCACCATAAGCGATTAGAGCCAGGATAACTGGTGTAATCAACCATGGAATGAAGTAAATTGGATTTAATACGATTGGTAAACCGAAGATAACTGGTTCGTTGATGTTGAAGCATCCCATTGGGAAACTTAATTTAGCAACTGCTCTGTTATCATCACGTTTAGAGAAGATGAAGATTGCAATTAATAATGCGATTGTACATCCTGAACCACCCATCCAAATGAATGCATCGAATGATCCACGAGTCCATGTGAACATTGTTGGGATAAGATCGCTTAATGATTTTCCAGCGTCCATACCTACGTTATAGATATCTGTATTTTTGTTCAATAGAGGGATATAACCACCATCTAAGATTGGTGACAATACGTTTGGTCCATGTAAACCGAAGAACCAGAATAACTGAACTGCAAATACGATAATTACGATTGTCAATGGTCCCTGAGATAAGTTCTGGAATGGAGCCTGTAAGAATTCCATGATTAATTCTGGAAGGCCGTTTCCTGTTGTCATTGTACAAATCTGCTGAATAATACCTGCTGCATAAATTGCTGCAGTACCTGGAATAATTGCTGCGAATGCTTTAGATACAGCTGGTGGTACTTGTTCTGGCAATTTGATAGTAACTTTTTTGATCATCAGTTTTGAATAGATCATAACTGAGATTAAACCAACGATTAATGCTGTAAACAGACCTTGAGCGTTTGTCCATGCATATGGCAGGAATCCCCAACCACCTACATTATTTAATACAACAGCATTATTAGCAGCATCAGCAACTACGTCTAAGCCTAGTCCCTGTAATACTGATAATGAATCTGGTGTAACGCCTGGTAATGTATAAGCAATTCCGCTTGCACTCTGTGATAATACAGTAATGAAAGCAGCTGTAGAAACTAAACCACCTGCAAGAGGGTTAGTATCATATGATTTTGCTAATGTGTAACCAAATGAGAATGAGAATGCAATTGCAAGCATTGCAAGAGTTCCCCACCAAACACATCCATTGATTCCGATCAACCAGCTGAAAGTATCAGCGATGTGAAGATCTGGTAAGTAGTTGTTTGGTAAGTCACGGAAGAATACGTTTAATAATGTAGCGATAGCACCTGCCATTGTAACTGGCATAATCCCGATGAAACCATCACGGATTGCTACAAGGTGTCTTTGAGAACCGATTTTGGCAGCGATTGGCACAAAATGTTTCTCCATCCATGCTGTGAATTTTTCCATTTTTTCTTTCTCCTCCTAAAAATGAAATATTTTTTTACACTGTCCGACAAACTAGCCTTATTTGCCGATTAGTGACAATGCTTGTTTTAAGACTTTCTCACCGTTCATTGTTCCATAAGATGCCATATCAATGACCTGAACAGGTTTTGCGTCTTTTACTAAGTCCTTCATCTTCTTTTCTAAGAAACGAACCTGAGGCCCAAGCATAATAACGTCTGCTTTAGGTGCATTGGTTGGTGATTCTGCATCTCCGACCGCCCAAATATTTGCTTCAATGCCGTCTTTAGCAGCAGCCTCCTGCATTTTCTTTACCAACATACTTGTTGACATACCAGCAGAGCAAACTAGCAGTATATTAACCATGAGATGTCCTCCTTTCTGGTGGTCTATACCACCTCAGTACACACATATAATACACCGGATATTGAAATAATGCAAGCGTTTTCTTTAAATTTTTGTTATTTTTGTGTGATAGCTTCCCCAACGTTCTCACAAAAAGTGTTAAAAAGCCTTTAAAATAAAGGTTTTAAGCACTTCCATTTTTTTTGTTTTTTTTCAACTTTTTTGTGTTTTTCTTCTAAATTTTATGCTTTTTTTATCTATTTTAGACCATTTTACCATAACTTTTGTGGTATAAACCATGGTATGTGCGTGATTAATATGTGATTTTTTGATTTAAAAATTTAGACCATGCAATTGACATAAAAAAAGGAAGTTTTTTATTCTTCCTCTTCCTGAAATTGACTATTATATAGTTTTTCATAAAATCCTTTTTGTTCCATTAAGGACTCATGTGTCCCTTGCTCCACAATATCTCCATTTTGGATAACCAATATTAAATCAGCATTACGAATGGTGGAAAGACGATGTGCAATCACAAAGCTGGTTCTACCCTTCATAACTTTCTGCATTGCATCCTGCAGCATTTTTTCTAATCGTGTATCAACACTGCTGGTTGCTTCATCCAAAATTAAAATAGATGGATTTTTTAAAATTGCTCTGGCAATCGTCAATAATTGTTTCTCTCCCTGGGAGATGTTATTTGCTTCTTCATTGATAAAGGAATGATATCCCTCAGGTAACGTTCTGATAAAATGATCAACATTTGCCATTTTTGCTGCTTCTACAATTTCATCATTTCGTGCGTCTAATCTTCCATACCGAATATTATCATACACACTACCATTAAACAGCCAGGTATCCTGTAATACCATACCAAACATACTTCGTAATTCGCCACGTTTCATATCACGGATATCCACACCATCAATTTTGATGCTTCCGCCTTTGACATCATAAAAGCGTAGTAATAGGTTAATTAAGGTCGTTTTACCAGCACCGGTTGGTCCAACAATGGCAACCATTTGACCACTCTTTACTTCTAAGTTTAAGTCTTTCATTAATATTTCATCATTATAACCAAATTTCACATGTGAAAAGCTGACATTGCCTTTTACATTTTCTAATGTTTCCGCAGGCTGTTTCTCCGCGACTTCTTCTGGTTCATTCAACACATCCATGACACGTCCTAATGCCGCAAAGGCACTTTGTATCTGGGAGGATAGATTGCTAACCTGAGATAATGGATCATTGACCTGCCAGATATATCGTACAAAGGCCTGTAAATTTCCAACCTGAAGCCTTCCATGAATGATATCAATGGTACCAACAACAGCAACAACACCAATGGTACAATAGGTCACAAAAGAATTTAATGGTCCAATGGCACTGGATACAAACTGTGCACGACTGGCATTTTTTCTTAAATTTTCATTGATGGTTTTGAATTTATGAATGCTTTCTTCCTGTTTGTTATAAAGTAGGATTTCATTATACCCGGTATACATCTCCGTAATAGCGCCATTTAAATCTCCCAAAGCATTTTGCTGTGCCTGAAACAGTTTCTGGCTTTTTCTTACCACAAATTGCGTAATGAGCAAAGTCAATGGAATGATCATAAAAGCAATACATGCCATGGTCACATTGGTTGAAAACATCATAAACAATGCCATAAGAATGGTTAAAATACCACTTAGCACCTGTAAAACACTTTGTTGCAGTGCATTTGAAATCGCATCAATATCATTGGTGATTCGACTTAATACATCTCCATAGTGATGTGAATCGAAGTAACGTACAGGAAGTTTTCTGATTTTATTCATCATGGCACTTCTCAAATCCCGCATAGAATGCTGAATTGCATTGGTCAGCCAGATTGTACCAAATGCCTGCGAGAATGTTTTTGCTAAATAAAATCCAAACAAAATTGTCATATAACGAAGCACCTGATCAAAATGTACCTGAATGCTTGTTTTATTTTCTAAACTTGTAGTAACATCTTGCATTAACTGTGTTGTGATCTTTCCTTCATATCCTGGTGCAAGTCCCAAGGATACGGTTGTTACAACAATCATAAGGACAACACCAAACAGCTGCCATTTATATGGTGCAATGAACGGCATCAATCCTTTGATATCACGTTTTGCTTTTGATAATTTATGTTTATTCATGAGCAAGTTCCTCCTCACTTAATTGAGATAGAGCAATTTCATGATAGATTTCGCAATTTTTCAATAATTCTTTATGGGTTCCCATACCTACAATATTTCCTTCGTTTAATACGACGATTTTATCTGCATCCATAATAGAAGAAATACGCTGGGCAACCACCATAACAATTGCTTCTTTGGTTTCTTTTTTCAATTCATGACGTAAAACAGCATCCGTTTTAAAGTCCAACGCACTGAAAGAATCATCAAATATATAAATTTCAGGTTTTCTGATGATAGCACGCGCTATAGATAAACGCTGCTTCTGTCCTCCTGATACGTTGGTTGCTCCTTCTGATATTTCTTCATCAAAACCATGCTCTTTTTCCATAATAAAGTCATATGCCTGAGCAACACGTGCTGCATGTATGATTTCTTCATCACTTGCATCTTCTTTGCCAAAACAGATATTCTCTTTGATACTGCCACTAAACAAGAATGCTTTTTGTGGAATGACACCTAATTTGCTTCTTAGTTCTTTTACATCATAATCACGGATATCAATACCATCAATATAAATCGTACCTTTGCTTACATCATAGAAACGTGGAATCAGATTGATTAGCGTACTCTTTCCAGATCCTGTACTTCCGATAAAGGCTATGGTTTCTCCTTTTTTCGCTTCAAAGCTGATATCTTTTAATACCGCTTCTTCACCATCTGGATACACAAAAGTCACATGATCAAAACGAATCGTTGTTTCATTTTTCGCTTCTTTTGTTTCCGATTTTGATTTAATCAATGGGTCTACATCAAATACCTCTTCAATACGTTTGGCACTGACTTCAGCACGTGGATACATCATAAACACGGTACAAAACAACATGATACTAAACATGGCATGGAATAAGTAGTCTAAAAAGGCTACCAATTGTCCAACTTGTAAAGATCCATCCGCTATCAAATGAGCTGCGACCCAGAATATACATAAACCAGCGATATTCATCAATAAAAAGAATACCGGCTGTGTCAATGACATTAATTTAAACAGTTTCTTAGAATATCCGGTGAATTTTTCATTTGTACCTTCAAAGCGGTTTTGTTCATATGCATCATTATCAAATGCACGAATGACTCTGATCCCACTTAAATTTTCTCTTGAAATACGGTTTAATTCATCTAATGATGTCTGCTGATTTTCTGAAATCGGCTTACTAAACTTTGCGACGGCAAATACTCCTAAAATAATAAATGGTATCGTTGCCGCAATAATACCAGATAATGGCAATGACGCTCTTGCCGTCATGATAAAACTGAATATAAACATAACCGGAGTCATTAAGGCCGTTCTAAGTAATACATTGACAAACATCTGTATCTGAAATGCATCATTGTTTGTTCTTGTAATCATAGAGCTAATGCCAAATTGATTAAACTCATGTGCTGTAAATTTCTGTGCTTTTTCAAAAATATCATTTCTGATATCTCTGGTGATATTGGTAGAAATTTTTGCACAACAAAATCCCAATAATATCGTCATGGATACACCGATAATCGAAATTAGTAATATCACAAGTCCCATCTGAATTAGATAATTTTCATCACTTCGCAAAACACCCTGGTCAATCATTTCTGCAATGATTGTTGGAATACCCAGCTCCACCAGTGCGAATCCGAAAACAGATATTACATTGATAAACACCAGCAGTTTATATTTTTTCAAATAATGTAATATTAATCGCATATTATCCCTTCCCTTCTTGATTTCTTCGTGAAACTACCTTATCATAAACTATAAGGTAACCTTATAGTCAAGAGAGGATTGTGATTTTTTTGAAGAAAAATAAATATTTAACCGCAGGTGAGTTCGCTAAAATCTGTGATATACCAAAACACGTATTATTTCATTATGACGATATTGGTTTATTTCAACCAGAGTACAAAGCTGAAAATGGTTATCGTTATTACAGCTACCGTCAATATGATACGTTCTTAGTTATTATGAATTTAAAAAAGATGGGCATGTCTTTAAAAGATATCAAAGTTTTTTTAAGTAAACGGGATCCTTCTTTATTTTTATCCTTATTAGAAGATAAGTTTGAAGAAATTGATTCCTTGATTGAATATTTAAAAGGTGTAAAATCAATGATGCAATGGATGAAAGACAGTACACAGGAGGCATTATGTCATAAAGATGATCCCATCAGTATCACACATCTACCACAGCGTATTATTTTATGCAGTGATAACATGGAGAATTCCAATAATACCTCATTTGTGAATTTCATGCAGGAATATATCCAGTTTATCAAAGAGAATAATATCAATATGCAGCAAAGTGTTGGCAACATGATCAGTGTAGAGGCTATTCGCAATCAGGATTATTTAAATTTTTCTTATCTTTATGTCGATGTTGATATTGAAATCCCTGAAAAGACGAGAGTTTGTAAAGAGCGAGATTATATATGTGGATGGCACCATGGTCCTTATGATACCATTACTGATACATATGATCAAATGATGGCCTATGCGATGCAAAACAATATAAAGCTGGGTACATTTGCATATGAAGAATATCTGATTGCGGATATTGCACAGATGAATCATAATGAATATGTGACACGTATCCTTATAGAAATTGATGCATAACATAGCATATTTTACTTTTTTCTTCCATTCATGTATCATAATCGACCACTTGTGAGCATTGTATCTTCTAATTCATATTTTTTCTTATAATATATATAGAAAATGATGATATAAAACATGAGAGGACAGGTATTATGAAAAAAAATAATCAACATGAAGATTTCACAGAATTTAAAGGTATCGGCCATAAAGAAATTATACTTTTTTCTATTACATCAATGTCTACTGATTATACTGCGAATATGAATTTTCTCATTAGCAGAATGTATAAAGTCGCAAAAGCCAATGATATTGATGTTAGCATCCATATGGATAGTGCTTCTAAGATTGAAAGTCGTGGAAAAAATGCCGATATCATCTTATTGACACCAGAGCTATTCGCAATGTTAGATGAGATACAAAAGAAATTACCCGATAAAGTTGTCAAAGTTATTGACCGGAAAGATTATGGATTTTTAAATGGTGAGCATGTCTTAAAAATGGCATTATCATAAACAAAGCCGTATCATCTATTGAAAAGGTGATACGGCTTTTCTTTATTTTTTTAGTATTTGAAGAGCTTTTTCTAAACATTCTTCATCAAATACATCCGGGCATACAACACAATGTCCTGGAAAATGGGACTCCATGTTGATATCATCTAATATAACATACGCATCAATATCAGGATGTGCATGGAGATATTCTTCAATGGATGGTTCTTTAAGAAAACTGGATGCCATAGGTGCGATATCAATTACCGCATCTTTTAAGCCATGAATATGAAACATCTGTTTAAAATCTTTAATGGTATGCATAAACCGCCATGAGGATGATACAACGATATATGCGCCCGTTTCATCTACTAATTTTTTTAAACGCTTCATTGCTCCTTTATCAAAGCCTTCATAAGAAGCCAGTAAATCTTTGGCATTGGCATCTTCATAATAGCTATCTGTAGCGATCAATTTGGCTTTTACACGATCTTGATTCATTTTTAAACGACCACGATGAAAACAAGGATATAATACCCCATCAATATCCTGAAAAATAATTTTCTTCACACCTATCACCCTCTCTACCATAAGTATATCGTATTATGTTTGAAAAGTAAGTGTTTTCATAGGTAAATTTTACATATGGAAAGCTTGCTTTCCATTCTGATATATTGTATACTGGTAATGTAAAGTTAGCTTTCCATTTGAGGTGAAATATGAAAAACAGACTGGAAGAAATAAGGAAACGAAAAGGAATTAGTCAGGAAGATCTGGCAAAAGCCCTGGAAGTATCGCGTCAGACGATTGGTTCTTTAGAGAATGGACGATATAATCCCTCTATTTTACTAGCGTTTAAAATTGCCCATTATTTTCATATGCGCATAGAAGATATCTTTATTTATGAGGAGGAATGATGTATGAATCACAAAAAAATTATGATACCTATTGTTTTACTTGGAAATTTGATTTCGATTGCTATCCTTATGTTTACCTTATATATTTTTATCACAAAACCGGCTTTCTTAGAAACGATTTTTCCTGATGCTGGAAATGCACCACTTGCTTTTTTGATTATTGGAATTACCTTATTGATTGCATCTAATCGTCCATGGGGAAGACTCATTCAAAAAGATACTATGCCAAGCGAAAAACGCATTGAAAGAAATGATGAACGTAATATCCAGATTGAACAAAAATCTGATCAGTTAGCCTTTCAATTTTTGAGTTTGGCAATACTATACGCAATCTGTATTCTTAGTATTTTAGGATATCTAAATGATACTCTTAACTTGATATTTGTGGGAATTGTCACAATTTCCTTACTGATCAAATATCTATCAAAACGCTATTTTTCTAACCGCTTATAAAAAATCAACCATGACGGTTGATTTTTTTATTTAAAAACTGGCATTTTTCGTATAGCAACATAAGCTAAACCACATGCAATGATAAATACGATGATGAAATTTATCACAGGTGCTACCAAATTCACAGAACCTTGTAGTCCAAAGAAATATAATACAAAATCAAAGATAGCTGACATTACAACACCCTGCAACAAATAATGATCAATCGCTGGTATCAGTGTTACTAATGCAATTGGAAATGCAATAAATATGACGATTCTTGAAAACTTAGATAAGCGGAAATTAATGATCGTAATCAATAATGCAACTGCACCGATGATACAATAGATACCCCACAGCCATAAGAACTGCATAATCAAAGGCTGTGATCCATATAGCTGCATAAATAATGATGAATAATTCATTATACTAGAAGTTGCGATTGCCAGTATAATTTCAACAATAGAAATAATCGCTCCTACTGCAAGAAACTGACATGTATAAAGTTTGATAAGTGATTTTCGTGAATATCCATTCTGTAAGAAAAATTTAAAATCATCTAAGATGGAATATACCCCTAAAAATCCCATAAACACCATGGAATTACTTTCCATAGCTGACATATTTGTTTTTTGATTCCCTGATAAAACAAATATCACAACCATCGCCAAACGAATCGCAATCATGATACTGTAATATATACCTACTGCCTTGAAACTGGAGCATATCTGATATTTAAATGCTTGTTTTAATCTCATATTTCTCCCTCTTTCTTTGTTAATTCCACAAACAATTTTTGTAGATTTAATGGATTGATTTCCATTGTATCTTTTAATGAAGTTTTATCTACTTCCCCCATGATGTAAGCTATCTTTAATCCACCTAAGACATCGTAGCCAAGTACATGTTTCCCTTCACAATAGGTATCAATATCTTTTGCAAGTCCAGAAACACTATAACCTGCCGCAAGAATATCTTCTATCGGTTGATTCACAATCACTTTACCATTTTTTAAAATGATGATTTCTTCTATCAGATTAGCGATTTCCTCAATCAGATGAGTCGCAATCACAATGGTCTGCTGTTTTTCCATATAAGTTTCTAACAACAGCTTGTAAAACATTTCACGATGATTGGCATCCAATCCAAGTACCGGTTCATCCAGAAAAACATAAGGAACATCTAAGGACAACGCAATGATCAGTTTATAGATTGATTGATAACCCGTTGATAAATCTTTTACTTTTTTGTTGATATTTAATTCAAATTTTTTCGCAAGTTCTTTTGCTTTTTCCATGTTGAAGCAGCCATAAAATTCATCTGTCCAGTGAAACACATCTTTTACCTTCATAGATTTTGGATACATATCTTCTTCACTCATCAAATACATCTGATGCAATACTTCATCATTCTCCATTACTGGCTGATCATTTAAATAAATCACACCATCATCAGGGAAGATACGATTGGTCATAGCTTTTAATAAAGTCGATTTCCCTGCGCCATTTCTTCCCAGCAAGCCATAGATTTTACCTGCTTCAAAGTTAAGATCCACATGCTCCAATGCGTAAATATCCCCATAACGTTTTGTTATATTCGCTACATTAATTGCTTCCATTTCCATACCCTCTTTCTATCAGTCGTATAATCTCTTCATAACTCATGCCAAGCTTCTTTGCTTCTTCCACCAGACTTTCTATATATGTATCATAGAAATTTTTCTGACGTTTTTCTCTGATTTTCTGTACAGCGCCTTCTTTCACAAACATCCCCAATCCTCTCTTTTTGTATATCATGTCTTCATCAACAAGAATATTCATTCCTTTTAAAACGGTATGTGGATTGATTTTCCACATGGCTGCCATTTCATTCGTACTTGGTATCTGAGCTTCTTCTTCAAAAATACCAGTAAAAATATCATCCTCTAATCCTTCTGCAATCTGAAGGAATATTGGTTTATCACTTGCAGGATCGATTCGCATCACCATCCTCCTTTCTGTCATCGGTATGTTATTTAGTTTGTTAGTTGAGTAACTAACTTACAAACTTAGTATATATGATACATTCTCATCTGTCAATAGATTAACAAAAAAAAAGATATTCCCATTTATGAGAATACCTTACAGTTCTATTTCATTGTTATCCTTTAATATTTGTACATATTTTTCAAAACTTAATGGACAATTAAAATAAATTTTTAAAGTCTTTCTTATCTAACTTCAATTGTTTTTTCATGCAATTTATTAAATGATCATTAATATCTTGTTGATTATGGCTTGTATGCGTATTGATTGATGTTCTTTTACCATTGATATATAAAAAGTAAAAATTATGATCTTTTGGTTCTTCTTTAAACTTTTTTTTCTTTAAAGCTCCCCTTACTTGGTAAGCATTAAATACTGTCATTTCTTAACTCATTCTAAGGTATCAATTAACATATTCCTTAATTTTATAGCATCTTTAGATAATTCATCTTTGTCACATTCCACATACATTTTCCATTGAACAATTAAACTCATGGCGATATCATCCATTAATTCTTCTTCCGTTTTTCCTGAACAGAATAAATTTAATTTTTTATCATCTGCATAATAATATTCATCCTCGATATAGTAATGAATAAAATATCCTCTTTTAAATTCAAGTGCCTTATCTTTATATTTTACCTTTTTTAAGTAAAATTGGTTTTGTAATATGGCAGCTGGTTCATAGTGTTTTTTTATAGCATTCGCAGTCTTCATATAGCACCAGCTCCTTTGTTTTATAATAACATTCTTTTAACTATTTGTATAGAAAAAGATATTCCCATTTATGAGAATACCTTACAGTTCTTTTTTCTTCATGATTTTATTTGAAATAACAATGGCGATTGCTTCTATGCCTAAACTGATTGGAAGTATCAGATATGACAGATACTGGTCTAAAAATACTGTAATTCCACTCAGATCAGGCTCTCCAAATACTTTTCCAAGTAACCCGCCAATAAAACCAAGTCCAAGAAAAGTTACCAGAAATACAATTCTACCCTTTTCTGAGCCATATTTAAACATGATAATCAAAATAATGGATGCCAAGATGTTGACAATCATACTGGCAATATATGTGTATTCTAAGAAATATACAGGACTGAAGTTCACAAATTTATCAGGTGCCAGCATAGCAATTCCATTTGCGAATAAGTTACTGATGATTAAGACAATGACTAAAAATAAATTAGATATCAAAAACTTGGAAATAACCAGATCTTTACGATCAATGGGAAGTGTCAATGCAAAATTATTGAAATGCGCCATATCATCATATGCAAAGCTGCTAATGACGATAAATATTCCTAAAAAACATGTTCCAAATGCTAATAGATCCGTAGATCCATCCTGATAACCAAGAACCGCAAACAACAAAGGAATTAGAAAATAAATTTTTAAAGAACTTCCAACATTGTAGAAATCTTTTTTCATCAACCCAATCATAAACGTTCTCCTTTCACTGTAAACAACATGATATCTTCTAAGGATGCCTGATCAATAATCGCATCAGGAATTTTTCTTAGTATCATATCTTTATTTTTGACCAATACATCTAATGTAAATGAAGATTTACGATATGCCACATATTCAGCTTCCTTCAATGCTGTAAATATTTCTGGCGTTGTTTTTAAGATACCATAGCTTTCCAGTAATTCATCCTTTTGTTCACTTAAAACAATCTCACCTTTATGGATAAATGTTACATAATCTGCTACTTTTTCAATATCACTGGTGATATGAGAAGACAGGAAAATACTGTGTTCTTCATCCTGGATAAAATCCATAAAAACATCCAAAATTTCATCACGAATAATTGGATCCAGTCCACTAGTTGCTTCATCTAAAATCAATAGCTTTGGATGATGTGCAAGTGCCATTGTAATATTAAGTTTCATGCGCATTCCTTTTGAATAATCTTTGATACGTTTATCTTTAGGAAGCTGAAAATTTTGAAGTAATTCATGATAATAGGCACAATCCCATGTTTGATATACGCTGGATAATACATGCTCAATTTGCACAGGGTTCATATTTTCAGGAAAACTACTTTCTGATAAAACCACGCCGATGTCATGACGAATTGTTTTTCCATCTTTTATTGCATCTTTCCCAAATACTGTGATTTCTCCACCATCGATATGAATCATATTCAGAATCGCTTTGATGGTTGTGGTCTTACCTGCGCCATTTTCTCCAATGAATCCCATAATGACACCTTTGGGAATTGTTAAAGATAAATCTTTTATTTGAAAGCCAGGATAGCTTTTCTTCATATGTTTTATTTCCAGTATGCTTTCCATACTTATGCCTCCTTATATATGAGTGATAGAATATCAACTAATTCTTCATAGGCGATACCACTTGTTTTGGAGATGTCACAGGCCTTGCTTAACAATTCCTCTATCTGGCGATATCGTTCTTCTTTAATCAGTTCTTTATTTCTGCCAGCCACAAAGCTTCCTTTTCCAGTTACGGTTTCAATAAACCCTTCACTTTCTAATTCTTCATAAGCCCGCTTTGTTGTGATAACGGATATACGCAAGTCTTTCGCAAGTACACGCATAGATGGAAGAGCGTCCCCTTCTTTTAAAACATCTGTCATGATCAGCTGTTTTATCTGTGTGACAATTTGCTCATAGATTGGCTTTCCGCTGGCATTGCTAATAATGATATTCATAACTTCACTCCTTCATCCAATCATCAAAGTGTATATATTGGACATATACAATATATAATGTATATACACAGTTGTCAATAGGTTTAGAAATATTTTATCTGTTCATACTAATAAAAAAGAATGGAGGAATCATCATGGAAGAATTTGATTTACATGAAAAAGTTGCTTTGGTATCCGGTGCCAGCCAAGGTATGGGATATGCAATGGCATTAACACTTGCACGTCATGGCGCAGATATCTTTGGTGTCAGTATTGGCGATGATCAGGATTTAAAGAAAGAGGTAGAAGCAATGGGGCAACGATATCATTCCCTTACGATATCACTTACGACACCGGGTGCTATCTATACTTTAATGAAAGAAGTGTTGGCTGCTTATGGACATATTGATATATTATTGAATTTTGCGGGTATCATGAAAAAGGAAGATACCTTAAACATTCATAAACAAGAATGGGAAATGGCAATGGATATCAATGTGAATGCGGCATTTATCTTAGCACAGGAAGTGATCAAGCAGTTTATAAAACAGGGATGTGGCGGTAAAATCATCAATGCCAGTGGTATATTGCCAAAACATACTTCTCAATATTGTGCGTATTATACAAGTAAAGGTGCCGTTGATGCTATGACACGTTATTTGGCGATGGAATTTGGAAAAGATGATATTCAGGTCAATGCCATTGTTTTTGGTTTTATGACAACCGGAACTTCTTTAATGGCTGGTGATGGCAACCATTATGATGAAAGTATCTTACATGATATACCCGCAAAACGATGGGGCTGTTACAAAGATGTGGATGGATTATTATTGTTATTAGCCAGTAAACAGAGCAATTATATCAATGGCGTATGTATTCCTGTGGATGGTGGCTATTCTATACAAAAATAAATCAGTGAGCGTATCACTGATTTTTTCATCTATTGTAATAGATTATCAAGTAAAAATATTAATAAAACACCAATCACAATAATCAGCATGATGAAAAGGTAAATATCATAATGTACTGGATGTTTCATGAGCTGCCCCCTTCTCTATAGCATAAGAAAGAGGGACTTTTTTGTGTAGGCGCTTAAAAATTTGGAAATTGATATCGAAAACGTTACATTTTGGAGAGTTTTTGGACTCTATTTACAATAATTTAACTCACTATAGAAAAATATATATTATTTGTTATAATTACCTTAGCTGGTGTGTCATGGAAATGACGATATAAGAAAGGTGGTATTTATGAAATCTGAATTTGGAAGAATTTTTCAAATTGCTTTAGAAAGAAGCGGCTATTCACAAAAAACGGCAGCTGATCTGCTGCACGTTACTCCACAAACTATAAATTCTTACCTTAATGGAAGAAGCATTCCTAATATTGAAACATTTAGTGCCATGATGAAATACTTTGGTATTGATATGTTAGAAGTATTTGACCTTGATCCGATTCCTAAACAAGAAGAATTCAACCGTGAAAAGATTTGTGAAATCGCTAAAAACTTAAGTACTCAGCAAATCACACTGCTTAAAGGAATCTTATTATATTTTCATGCAATTAATACAAGTAGTATTTAGCACACAAATGATACCAGATATACCACAACACATGCGGCAACTGCGACACTTAACAATCCTTTGCCTTTATAGGCAAGAAATAAAGCAGCAATTGCTCCACATGTAGAAGCAATCATATTTCCTGAAGCTGTAAAAATAGCTGGAAATGTCATTGCACCCAATACAGCATAAGGTACATAAAATAAAAATGATTTAATAAACTGACTCTTGATTTCCTTTTGAAAAAAAGTGAGTGGAATCATACGGATCAAATAGGTCACAAGCGCCATAATCAGCATATAAGGTAAATATTGTGTCATGATGACACCTCCTCAACTGGAAAAAAGTATGCGCCAAAGCCACTGGCTACGACAGTACAAATTATAATGACAAAACCAGAGCTGATTGGTAAGATGTCTTGTAATAATGAGAAAATACAGCTCATGATAATAGATAATATCAAAACGATACGTACAGAACGAAATTTTTCTGCAGGTGGAATAATAATCGCAAGAAACATACCATAAATCGCAATACTTAAAGCTGAACGAATACTTTCTGGCAATAATGTACTGGCCGCTCCGCCAATAAAAGTGCCAAGTGTCCAACAGGCCATAGGAAATGCGATTAAGCCATACATATATTTTTTGCCAACACGCTCATAAGTACTGCTGGCTAACGCAAAAATTTCATCCGTTACCCCATAAGAAACTATTGCACGCTGTGCTGTTGTCATTTTACGATCAACTTTTTGTGATAATGATAAAGACATCAGCGCATAACGTAAATTGATAATAAATTGTGATAAGGCAAGCTCGATATAAGAACCCTGCGCCATGATGAGTGCCAAACCTGAAAACTGACCTGCACTTGTCAAATTGGTTAAGGATATTAAAACTGCAACTTCTAATGGCATTCCCTGTGATACTGCCATCATGCCAAAGGTAAAAGATACAGAAATATACCCAAGTCCTATAGGTACGCCATCCTTAATACCCTGCATAAAGTGATTTTGTACATGCTCCATGTAGAATCTCCCCTTTTTTAGTCTATATTATATCGCATTATGTTGGAATTTCAAACAATTCATGAAAAAAAGAATCAAATTTTACATATCTGATTCTTCCTTATCACTATTTAAAATGATACAAAAAGTTAATCTTCAATCTGCCAGTCAATTGGTGTTTTCCCATGCTCCTTCAAAAAAGCATTTGCTTTTGAAAAATGACGACATCCAAAAAAGCCATAATCCGCACTATAAGGACTTGGATGTGAACAAGATAAAATCAAATGGGAAGGATTTGTGATAAGCGCTGTTTTCGCTTTGGCATTCTTTCCCCACAAAAGAAAAACAATGGGTTCTTTTCGCTCATTCAATTTGCGTATAATTTCATCAGTTAATATTTCCCAGCCTTTTTGCGCATGAGAATTTGCCTGTCCTCTGCGTACAGTCAACACGGTATTCAACAGTAGTACACCTTCTTTGGTCCATTTTGTCAATTCTCCATGTGATGGTATCTTACATCCTAAGTCATTATGTAATTCCATAAAAATATTTTGAAGACTTGGTGGAGGTGTTACTCCCTTTTTCACAGAAAAACATAATCCATGTGCCTGATTAGGGCCATGGTAAGGGTCCTGTCCTAATATCACCACTTTTACATCCTGATATGCTGTATATTTCAACGCATTGAAGATATCATACATATCTGGATAAATGGTTGCTGTTTTATATTCATGTGCAATAAAATTACGTAATTTCCGATAATATTCTTTATCAAATTCTCCATCTAAAACCTGATCCCAGTCATTTCCTATATGTACCATTTTTATCACCATTCTCATTTTATATCATTTTCATAAAAAAAGGAACGTTTTTCTTATCATTCATTTGAAAGTATGATACCATTAATTAATAAAAGGAAGGTGATATTCATGATGGAACTTGTAAGATGGGAAGAATACAATACCATGGATGAACAGAATGGAAAAGAACTAAAAACACTGCTTGATCAACTGGCAGTCGCAGAGGATGATCAGGAATTTGATCAAATATATCTTACGATTAGTCAAATGCTGATACAGGATGGAGAAAGTAATGAATGTGGTGTATTCGCCTTTCCTTTTCTTGTTCAAATAACATTAAATCAAAGTGATATCAATCGTATCATTCAAATGCTGGTATTATTGGGAATGTTGAAAACATTTAATCATCGTATAGATATCTTTGATTTCCACCAGAAAATATATACAGATTATTATGAAGCTCTTTTTATTTTACAGGAACAGATGATTTATATTATGAATCCATCGAAAATGAAAGAACTGCCTGTGGATGATAAAACAGAATTAGCCCGTATCTGGCTGTCTATCATGGATATTGGTGTTGATTATTTACCATTTGCGACTACCGGATGTTTTGATGAAGCTTTCTCTATATCATGCCCATATTGTACCGCAAAGATTGAACAGGTCAATTTATTTAATAGTGATCAAAGAAATACCATTACCATATCACCAAATCGAAGAATTTCACCTGCTCCTTTTCTGGCCCCTTTAGAAAATACAGGCATTCTCTTCCAACGTTTTCTAAAGGATTTAAAAGAGGAATACTTATCCAGTTGTCTGCCTCTATTATATGGCACAATGGTATGTCCACATTGTACTGGCACGATTCGTGTGATCGATGGTATCATTGATTATTTAAAATATGAAACAACTTTAATCAATATGCCTCAAGAAGAAGAAATTACTTTTTTGATTGATTATGCAAATAACCTACGTATTGAAGACACAAAAATGGCACATCATTATTTAGTGAGAGCTTTATTTTTATGGAAGATGTTATATCCAGAAGGTGTTTCAAAAGAAGAAGTGCGTATTTATAATTCTTTAACTGTATGTTATCGTCTAATTTATGATCATGGAAAAGAAAGAACATGTGCAGAAACAGCGTTATCTTTAGCACTAACCCTTCATGATGACCAGGAGGAACTTGCCAGAGCTTATGCTAATATTGGTTTAACATACCACAAAAACGAAGAACCTAAAGATTCACCAAGTAATACAAAAGCTTTAGATTACTATCAAAAAGCCCTTGATATCTACACAAACATTCAGGGCAGTCAGGGAAAAGACACAAAGATCTTAAAGAAAAATATTGCGATGATCTTAGGTATCTCCTCTGATATGGAAAAAGCGATTGAAGCATTGGATGAACAAATTGAAGAAGAAAGTGATGCTTATGAAATCGCTGATTTATATAAGAAAAAATGTGATATTTATATAGATCATGGACATTTCACTGAAGGATTAAAAGCATATGAATATTATCTGCAATATCATATCAAAGAATATGGCGAGGATAGTGATGTCGTTGGTGATTGTTATGCTGAATTAGGCGATTATTGTATGGAATGTAATTATTATAATTATGCAATGGAATGTTATCATCGCGCAAAAGTAATCATGTTATCCTGTTATCTAAATGCTTTACAAGATGATGATGGCTATATGGAAAGCCTGACATTAGCTGACTGTTACAGCAGTATGGCACATTGTGCTCATCTCATGAAGCAAGATATCACAGCATTCACCTTGATAGAATCCTGTTATGCTTTAATTATGAAATCACAGCCAAACACTCCTACCAAAGAAAAAGGAGATGCATTATGCTTCATGGGTGAATTAATGGAAGGCTTTGATCAAAAAGCCATTACTCTGGCTTATTATGAAGCAGCACTAGACATGTATAAAAACACCCAAAATTATGATATGACACGGAATGAAAATATCTTTCTTGAAGAAGCAGATGATTGTGATGTAATTATTCAATCACTTTATGAGAAAATAAAAAAACTGAAACATACTGCGTAAACCATAGTAAACGTAAAAAGACGATTATCGAAATCGTCTTTTTATTATCGCTATGATCAATTACTCTCCGCTAATCGCAAGCTCCTTAAATTTAATAGAAGGTGCACCGATGCCAGAGTAACTAAATTTTAAATCATTTCCAACAGCTTCTATTTCTTTCATTGCGTCCATAAAGTTTCCTGCAACTGTAATTAAATTGATTGGTTTTACAATCTTACCATGTTCTACATAAAAACCGCTGGATTGTAAAGAAAATTCTGTACTGATTGGATTTAATCCTGCATGTAGTCCGGTAATATCTGTAATGATAACCCCCTGCTCCATGCTGCTTACCATATCATCAAAGGAAGTATCCCCATTTTGAATATAGAAATTCGTTGGAGATATGCCTACATTGCTGGCGTATCCTGCTTTAAATCCATTGCCGGTAGATGTGGTATTCATAAGTTTTGCACTTTTTAAATTATGCAGATATGTCTTTAGAACACCCTGTTCAACTACCGTTTTCTTTTTACAAGATACCCCTTCATCATCAAAGGAACAACTGGAATATCCATAGTCCATTAATGGATCATCTATGATGGTAATTTTTTCATTAAAGACCTGTTTATCTAAAGAATCTTTTAGAATAGATATACCTTTGCTGGCATTTTCGCCATCAAACAGTCCACATAATGCACCCAGCAGACTGATCATCGTATCCTTTTCCATAATGACAGGATAATTTCCACTTGGAATTTGTGTCGCATTAAGTTTATCACAAACCTTTTTAGACAATTTATTTGCGAATGCTTGTACATCAATGTCTTTTTCATCCATGATCACAGCCCAATCGTAATCACTTTTTACATCTTCATGATCTTTTGCCATCACTTGCGCCATAACCATAGAATAAGAATTACTATCACTTAATGAAAGCTGCTTGCTGTTTAATATACTTCTTGTGACATCACTTTCCGCATAATCTACACTCATGACCTGTTCAATACGTTCATCACTTGCGTAAATTGCCTCTTCAATCTGTTTCAATAAAGCGATTTTCTCTTCACTGCTTTTTAACTTGAATGTATTTTCTTTCTGTTTAACTTCTGGATAACTATCTTCTCCAGCATAAATTTCTACTTCATCTTCACTGGTGATAATACTTGCATTATCCATCAATTGTGAAAGGGCATAATCCATATTGGTATCACTGGCATCTTCTAAATAACAGATTCCCATTTTTCCTTGATAAATTCCACGAATGGCTACTCCATCACATTCACTGATTGTAAATCCATCAACTTTATGTTCAAACAACTGAATACTGGTAGAAGAAGATTTCTGCTCATAAATTTCAAAATCTGTGATTCCACGTTTTTCGGCTTCCTTCATCCATACTGTTTTATTCATGTGCATTACCTCCATCTTTTCCACCAACAATCATAGAGCTGACACGAATGGCAGGTTGACCAACATCAGTTGGAATAGAACCACTGCTTGCACCACACATTCCCTGTGCACGCTCTAAATTCTTACCTACTTTATCAATTTTCAAAAGGGTATCTGCACCATTACCTATTAATGTAGCACCTTTTACTGGTTTATCAATCTTACCATCTTTGATCAAATATCCTTCACGAACAGAGAAGTTATAATCACCTGTACTTGACTCTACACTTCCTCCACCCATATTTTTGGCATATAGACCGAATTTGATATCCTTGATCATATCTTCAAAGCTATCTTCACCTGGTGCAATAAACGTATTGGTCATACGTGATACTGTTTCATATTTATAAGATTCTCTACGTGATGAACTGGTGGATGCCATATGCATTCTTCTACCGTTCAGCGTATCGATCAAATAGCTTTTTAAGATGCCATTTTCAATTAATACATTGCGTTTGGTAAAGTTACCTTCATCATCAATATTTGCACTACCCCATGCGTTTGGAATTGTTCCATCATCAATGGCTGTTACACAATCACTTGCGATTTTCTGTCCTAATTTCCCACAGAATACAGACTGATTTTTAGCGACAGCAGCTGCTTCTAAAGAGTGTCCACATGCTTCATGGAAAATAACACCACCAAAGCCATTATCAATAATAACCGGCATCACACCACTTGGACAATCATCTGCATACAGCATCGTCTTGGCAATTCGTGCTGCCTCTGTACCAATTTCTTTTGGCTGATGTGTTTCATAGAATTCCATTCCTTCATGACCACCTGGTGCACAACTTCCTGTTTCTACTAATTCACCATCCTCTGCAATTGCATTCACTGCCATTCTTGTATGAACACGACAGTCTTTGATATAACGCCCTTGGGAATTAGATATTGCGACATGCTGCTCCTTATCTAAATAAGTAACCATAACCTTTTTAATAACTGAATCATATGCCATTGCTGCATCATTTGCTTCCTTCATCAGTGCAATTTTTGTTTCTGCATTTACACTTTTTGGATAAACCTTGATTGGATGTGCATTTTCATATTCCACTTCCTCTAATGGTTTTACATCAATGATCCTTTCTCCATGAATAGCACCTGCCAAATTACTTGCTGTTTTCATCAGATTTTCTTCACTTGTATCGTTGGTATATGCATAAAATGATTCTACATCATGATAGATACGCAGCCCAATACCGTATCGAATACCACTATTTGCACTTTCTACCACTCCATTCAGCATTGAATAAGAGGTATTGTAGTTTGTTTCTTCAAAGATTTCTGCAAAATCCCCACCTGTTTTCAATGCTTCCTGCAAAACTTTCTCTAACAGAGATTTTTCTAACATAAATTTTCACCTCGCTATGAAACATTATACTATGATTTATAGCAGGACACAACCAGCAAACTCTGTGCTTTTCACAAAATCTTGACAGCGTTTCCAATTATACCCTAAACTATATTTCCAATCTCATTCCTCAAAAAATCTATTTATAATAAAGATAAAAGCAGGATGATAACCATGGCAAAAATCATTTGAAAGTTCATCATGGTATTGTTTTGTTTAGTGATTTCATCAGAAAGGAGATAATCATGGCAAAATCTGGTAAACTATTCATTTTCGTTATTTTTTTCTTATTTCTATGCTGTGGATGCAAGGCAGATCTTTATACATTGATCATTTATGAGCAAGAACCTGTCAAGAATACATTACAGAATCAAAAAGTAAAAGAATTTGATCAATTCATGACCACAATTATGGATCACAGTGAAAAAGCCAACATCAACAAAGATAATCTACCAAAAAGCAATCCGTAATTCAAAGGCGATTTTTGAGGTTGAGAAAGGCAAATCTTAAATCTCCTTCATATTTAAAAAGACGAATGTTTCACATTCGTCTTTATCTTATTCATCACTTGGTGTTGTATTTTCTGTTGTTGGCACAATATATTGTACCGTGATATCTTTTTTGCCTTCATTTCCACTGCTGTCTTTAACTTTTAACGTATAAGTAACTGTTTCATTTTTATCAGATAATGCTTTTGGCCATCCTGTAATTTGATCAGATGCAATGACACCATCCACATCATCTTCTGCAGTAGCGTTCACAAAAGTAATCAGCTCTTCTAAGGTACTTGTTGGTTCTAATGTAAATACTACCTGTGCATTTGCCACTGTAATAACGGGTGCTGTTGTATCTTTCACAACGATAGGGATATCAATACTGTCATTTTTATAAGTAAGTTTTGCTGTATATTCTCCAGCTTTTGTCATATCCACATGAGAGAAATCTATTTCAATCTCCTTCATGATATCATCACTTGCTTCCACATAAGTAGAAACCTTTTCACTCAGTTTTTTATTTAAGCCAACCACAAAGGTAGATTTCTTTAATTTAATACCTTTGATATCAGATTCTTTTGGTTCTTCTTTCTTTGATGTTGTTGTCGTTTCTGCACTTTCTGGAACCTTAAATGGTTCTTTTTTATTATCGATCAAGGTCTTTTTCGCAAATCCTAATGCCACAATCAATAAAATAACGATGATGCCGCCAATTAGGACAACTTTTTCTGCTTTACTAAACTTTAACATAAAATCTCCTTCCCTGAAATTTTCACGCTACTTTATTATAGCATATACAAATAGAAAAAATAATCAAAAATATGCCGATTCTAACGGTATTTTTCACTTTTTTTATATTTGTTCCAAAAAGGTTTACAATTGGATACGCCTTTTATGCATAGATGCCTAATGTTACACCATTTGCGATAATACTGCCACTTTCCAACACACGAATCTTGACCATATTTTCCTGTTTCACACTAGCTACATCTTCCACAACAATGAATTCATCTTCTTCTTTTCCACAAAGCCAGTCTTCTTTTCTAATATCAGCTGCTTGTTTCCAGCCTGTTGCTGTTAATATCATCTGTTCATTTGATACTACAAGGGCTTCTCCATCTTCCAGTGTGATTTTCACACCATCTAAACATTCTTTTTTTACTTCTGAAATTGTCACATATGTATTTTCATAACCACGTAATCGATCTATTTCCTGAATTTTATCCGCAACTGCGGGAAACCCCATCATCATGCTTACCTGTGTATCTTTTCCAAATGCCATAATTATTTTCTCCTAAGCTTTGCCATAAAAAAGCCATCGCTTTGATATTCAAATGGGAATATCGTTTTCTGTTCTTCTAAAATAAAATCTTCATGTGTGGATAGAAATGCTTCTATCTGTTTTTCATTTTCTTTTTTATTCAGGGTACAAGTAGAATACACCAGAACACCATCTTGTTTTACCTTTTCACATGCACAGTTTAAAATCTTTTGTTGTAAAGGAATCAGGGTATCCATATCACTGCTTTCCATATGATATTTGATATCACTCTTATTTGCCAAAACGCCATAACCACTGCATGGAACATCACATAAAACACGATCAAAAGTACCTTCTATGTTTTCTAAAGTGGTCGCATCCATAACGACTGCCTTCATACAGGTAATACCCAGACGTTTCGCTCCTTCTTCTATCAAATGCACACGGTGTTCATGAATATCACCACATAAAATTTCTCCTTCATCCTGCATCAGTTGTGCAATATGTGTTGCTTTTGTACCTGGTGCACTGCAGGTATCTAATACACGCATGCCTGGTTTTGGATCTAACAAATAAGCAACCATCTGACTTGCTTCATCCTGAATAGACACAAAACCTTCTTTAAAATAGGAGGTAGCTGCCAGATGACTACCATGATAAATCAAAGCATCTTCACTAACATTTCCCGCCTGAAACAAAGGTTCTTTTTCAAGCAGCTCCTGTTTGCTTATTTTTAATGTATTGACACGTGCAGTTACTGGCTTGATTTCCAGATTACTAAAACAGATTTTTTCAGCGATATCATATCCATATTGTTTGATCCACATATTCACAAGCCATGTTGGATGGCTGGTTTTAATTGCCAGCACTTCTTCTTTTTTTCCTATCACTTCTTTTACTTTCTGCTTGTCTACTTTATGCAGCACTGCATTTACTAGATTTGCATATCGCCCATTGATCTTCTTAGCGATATCTACTGCATCGTTGATGATAGCATAAGATGGTACTTTATCCATGAAAATCATCTGATACACACTCATATCTAGCAACAATGCGATTTCTTCATGATCCATTTTCTTCACGAAGTCTGTCCATTGATAACGACAATAACGATAATTCTGCAGGGTACCATAAACAATTTGTGTAATAAAGCCTTTATCTTTTTCCTGGGCAAATTCTAATTTTTTCTGTAAAACCAGGTTGCTGTAGCCTTTTTGTATACATATTTCTTTTAATATATTAAAGCTGATCATTCGTGCTTTCATAAACTCCTCCTCATATGAAACTGATAACGATAAATCAAATAACAGCTATAGGTTATCATAAAACCTGCGGCTGTATCACTTAAAAAATGGGCGCCCATCATCATACGTGTGACTGGCATAAAGATAATGCATGCGGTTATCACAATATAACGAAATGGGGATACTTTCTGTAAGGGGTGTGTCTTCCATTGAAGGAAACATAAAATAGATGTAAATGCTGTCGTATGTCCACTTGGGAAGGAATGATTGCCATATAATCCACAAGGTTTATACCAGACACAAAATTGTGCAGCATCTTGCATATCCCGATAACGTATTCTTCCCCAGATATTTTTTATGATAAAGGTCACAAGAATTGCGCTCAATAATACGCAGGTATAAAACATAAAGAACCGAAAATGCTGTTTTATGGTATATTCTGAAAATTTCATCACCACATAATTTACAAGAGCTGTGATAAGCACTGCTGCCAACATACATATACACCATACCATCATATCAATATGTACATAATAATGGATGAAATCCTGAATCATATATAAGGAAGCCACCCATCCAAGCAACAGATAGATGCGATTATGATAGATTCGCTTGCACATGCACATCGTAATGACAATCATGAGCTGTACAGGAAGCAATAAAAAACGTTCAAACAAGATACCAATCAGATTTCCTTTATCATAAAAGAAATCTGTAATTTGATAATCATAGAAGGCGCTAATTATCAAAGCAATCAGCACTAATATATAAGGAATCCATTCTTTTTTCTTCATAAGCTACTCCAATATGATCGGTGCCAGATCAATTTCCAGTCTGGCTTTTTGTTTGGATGCGATATGTCGATCATATACATCTTTTACCATTCTGCTTAACTGACGCTGATCTTTACCTTTTAATAAAATCCGTGTTCGTTCTTCATCTTTTATTTTGTGTAAACCTGCCGGTCCTAATACTTTAAATCCTTCTTTTTTCATCAGGTATTCCATCGCATAGGATACACTTTGTGATACCGCTGCTTCTTGTTTATGTTGAAACACCATGGATACCAAATAGGTATAAGGTGGATAATTTGCCATATGACGATACTTCATTTCTCTTTGGAAAAAGTACTGGTATTGATGATTGGCAGCCGCAAGTATCGCATAATGATGAATGTCATATGCCTGGATAATGACTTCTCCTCGTTTATCTCCTCGACCACTTCTTCCACTTGCCTGTTCCAGTAAATCATAGGTTAATTCTGCACTTCGATAATCACTTCTGGCAAGCATGGCATCTCCATTTACGATACCTACCAATGTTACATCTTCAAAATCAAGACCTTTCGCAATCATCTGTGTTCCAAGTAGTATATCTGCCTCATGATTGGCAAATGCCTGTAAGATATCTTCATGGGCATTCTTTTTTCCTGTTGTATCAGCGTCCATACGCAATATTTTTGCCTGTGGAAATTTTACCTGTACCAGCTCTTCTAGTTTTTGTGTACCCATGCCCAGATATCGCCATGTGGAAGAACCACAGCTTGGACAATGTGTTGGTACCGGCATTTGATAGCCACAGGTATGACATTTTAACTGCTTATCCTGTTTATGATAAGACATCGCCACATCACAATGAGGACATTGTATCACATGTCCACAAGAGATACATCTTAAAATAGGTGTATACCCACGACGATTTAATAATAGAATTATCTGTTCTTTTCGTTGTAAACGCTCATAAATTGCATCCAGCATGGTATTGCTTAAAGTCGCATCTTCCCCGTTTTTAATTGCCTGACGCATTTCCACAAGTTTTACCTCAGGAAAGCTTTCATTAATACGCTGTGGCATTTCCACCAAATGATATACCTTTTTTAATGCTCTTGCGTAGGATTCCAAACAAGGTGTTGCACTTGCTAAAACAACCTTTGCATCATGATATTTTCCACGTTCAATCGCAATATCACGACTATGATAGCGTGGCATACGATCCTGTTTATAGCTGGTATCATGTTCCTCATCCATAATAATTAAACCTAAATCATCAAACGGCATAAAGACTGCACTTCGCGTACCTACAACGATTTGTACCTTGTGATGTTTTACCAGCTGATATTGTTCATATTTTTCCTGTGCATTTAAGCCACTATGATAAATTGCCAGTGCATTACCAAAACGTCGTTTTACTCGATTTACCATCAACGGTGTCAATGCTATTTCAGGGACCAGAAATACCACCTGTTTTCCCTGTTTGATTGTATCTGATGCAAGCTGTAGAAACACTTCAGTTTTACCACTGCCAGTCGCCCCATGTAATAAAAAAACTTCATGATGCTTACTTTTTCGTATTTCATGCAATGCCTGTATCTGTTGCGTACTTAATGTAAATTCACTTTCTTGTACTTGTATTTCATTAACAAATGCACTTGCTTCTTTTTCAATGATTTTAGCACATCCCAGCGCGATTAGTTTTTTACCCGGTGTTTTATATTTCTGATAGAATGCAGCTCTAGGCATCGATTTAACGGCTTTTAAATCTTCCAACGCTGTTTTCTGTTTGATCGTTAAATTATTTATATCTTTTACATATTGTACAAAAGCTTCCATTTTAATTGTACCATGCGTACTTTTCGGTTTTAGCTTTGCGGGCAGCATACACTGAATACAGCTGATTTTAGGCGCAACATAGGTATCAGCCATCCAATCCGCTAGCGTAAATAATTCCTCATTGATAAGTGGCTCTTCATCAATGACGCTATCGATAGACTTGATCTCAAAACCATAGCTTTTCTTTTCTTCTTCACTTATTTCTTTCACTTCACTCACAAACCCGATAATATGTGTTCTTCCAAAAGGAACCTCTACACGTACACCACGCTGTAAATCAAAACCATCACATGCGTAGGTAAAAGTATGATCTAAATGATAGATAGGATGTTCCACAAATACATGTGCAATTTTCATATAAAAAGGCTCCTTTCTCATGCATGTTTTATTATACCATATCATATCCTTTAAGTTTTCATTTATTTCCTGCTTTTTTTAAAGTATAATAAAGAAAGAAAGGGAGGAATTATTATGTGGAATCGTCAAGAATTAAAACAACAGGCAAAACAAATCATGAAACGTTCTTATTGGAAAATGTTCTTGGTTAGTCTGGTTGCCACTATATTGATGGGTATATTATCACGTGTAGATAATCATGGAGGATTTCATTTCACACAGAACATTCAAACTTATAACGATGGGTTCTATAATGTGAATGAGGTAACACATGAAGGTGTATCTTTTGTTTCAGGAATCTTAGGAGGAATCTTTCCATTTAATATTGCCATGAATTTATCCATCATCAGTATCATATCGATTATCGTTGTAATTGCATCCATACTATACAACATCTTCATTTCAAATCCGATTGAATGTGGTGAATGTCATTTCTATATTGAGAATACCGATCATGAAGATACTGATTTTATGACATTGTTTTCCGCCTTTAAACAAGGATATATGAATATCGCGAAAATCTTAGTCATTCGTGATATCAAAATCTTCTTGTGGTCATTATTATTTGTCATACCCGGCGTTATTAAATCCTATCAATATCGCATGTTGCCATATATTCTGGCAGAGAATCCAGATATCACTACACAAGATGCATTTGATCGAAGCAAGCAGTTAACAGATGGTCAGAAACTGGATATCTTTGTTTTAGATTTATCCTTTATTGGATGGTATTTTCTAGGTAGTATTTTATTTGGCATTGGCTTGTATTTTGTATATCCATATTTCAAATCAACAAATGCATTATTATATTTGTACTTAAGCGATCAATATCGAGAAAATTCTTATTACCGCTATTAAAAAGGAAACCGCAAGATTTCCTTTTTTTTAAAACATATCCATATCCTCTTCAAAATTCTTAAAATATCCTACAAAAATATTTTGCATTGCCTTACATGGTATCTTTAAAGAAATCCCACTGCCTTCTTTTTCACTAATAGTTAAAAATCCTAGATAAAACATCAGGGAACAAAAATCATCCAAAGAAAAATGTGAATCCATCATAAATTCTTCACTCATAAAAATAGAAGGCTGTTCTCCATTCACAAGACGCTGGATACATTGATTTCTTTGATAATCCTTTGAAATCTGTAAGAGGCGATGTAATTCTTGATATTCCTTGACAATTGATTTTTCCAGTTCTTCACTTGATTCAGAATCATGATAATGCGTTTCATCAAGATATCGCAAAATTAATTCTGGAGGATATAAATGATGTTTTCCATCTTTTGAAAACAAATATCCATCAAATTTTTCTTTGATATGATCCATGAAAGTATGCTGAGGCTGTACACTGCTCATACATTGTAAGATTTCATTTTCATTGAGTCCCATCATTTCGTGAAAATCAGAATATAGCGAAATATTTACGCCAATTTGATTATCCAAGCTCATGGTATCTAATATAATAGGCGTGACGCCTGTCACCATCACTCTTTGTATAATGCCCTTTTCTTTTCCTATTTTTAAGGTTTCATAAAATTTACGAATGAATCCATTCTTTCCTATCATATTCTGAAAATCATGGAAATGAGTTGACATCAATTCATCAGAAAAATGATCACATTCATCCACCATAATATATAATGGACAATCAATGAACTGTGTCACTACATCAAGAAAATCAGACAAAATCGCATAGGGATTTTGATCAATATCTAAATCTATCGATGCCTTTATCTTTCGCATAAACTTCTCACAAGTATTTTTGATTTCTTCACAATACGCTTTTTTCAATTCTTTACAATCTTTCATATCCAGTTTTGAAAAATCAAATGTTAATACATGATATTTATTTTTTTCTCTAGTTGGATGATCATGGATATATGTATCATAGAAAAGCTGATTAAAATCCTGTTCATATGATATATCGTAATAATAAGAGAGCATGGATAAAAACAATGATTTCCCAAAATGTTTTGGCCGTAAAAACTGAACAAAGCGATCTTCGCAATGCTCAAGTTTTTCTATAAACATGGTCTTATCTATATATAAGCAATGCTCAGTTCTGACATCCTTGTAATCCGAAATCCCAATCGGTAATTTTTTCATGACAGTTCCCCATTTCCCTATGTTCTTATTTCTATAATTATATCGCATATACATCTTATGTGGAATTAATATGACAATATTTTGATATATAAATTCATATAAAAAATACGATGTTATTTCACATCGTATCCTATTTCTTCGATTGCCTCTTTAATTTGATCTTCGCTTACTTTACTAGAATCAAAGATTACTGTCGCATTGTTTTCCTGTGCATTTGCTTTACATTCACTAACACCATCCAATGCGGTTACTGCATTGTTGACACGTTTTTCACAATTGCCACACATCATGCCTTCTACCATAAATACTTTTTCCATTATGATCACCTCGATTTCTATTATAACGCAAACCTTGATTGTTTGCTTAAGATTTGCTTCTTTCTTTAATCGTCACATGAATTTTGTCGCCTGGCTGTTTTTGTATTACCTGTCGAATATCCTTTCGAATACCGATGATATGGTTCACTGTTTTCATTTTTACCAGACTTCCATCATAAGGATAGCCATCAAATGTCGCATGCACCATTACTCTGCCTTTGCCAAATTCCGTTTTTACATCATATGGAAACTCAATATACGCTCCATCTATGCCTTCTACTTTTTGAATAATTGCGTCAAACTCATATGTTTTATTGTTCATTTTTTCTCCTATACGTTATAGATTGGATCAATCTGTTTCAGCTCTTTAAAGGTATCAATCTCTACAATATCTTCTTTATGTACCGGTTTTACCATGACTTTATGATGATCTAAACATTCCCTTAAAGCAACTTCATCCCAATATTTTTCTTTTCCTCCCGGCATGCGGAAAACTTTATCAATATCTTCAGACATCTTTTTCCCATCTTCTTTATTCCAGTAAGATATACCAACCATTTGATGACAATCCTGTCCACCAACTGCCAGCTTGCTGATATAACCTTTCTTGGTATAGAAGCACCAATCATCTGTGACATCCATTTTAATACCACAGTAATTGGTAGTATACTCATATTTACGGATGATATCCGGATTAAACAGTAATAAATCACTTTCTAAAACATAAGCATTTTCCATCATATCCTTAATCAGATATGCACTAGAAATGTTGTTTGTTTCATTATATAGTGGATTTTCAATAAATTTAATCTTTGGATATTTATGTAATAATACGTCAAACTGTTCTCCTAAATATCCACGTACGATCGTGATATCCTCAATACCAGCCGCAATGACTGCATCTAACAGCGTTTCGATAATACGTTTTCCATGTACCAAAACCAATGGCTTTGGTGTATTTAGTGTAATTGGCACCATTCTTGAGCCAAATCCAGCTGCTAAGAAAATTGCTTTTTTTACACGATATGGTTCCAGCCATTCATATCCTTTTAAAGTCACATCATAAATAGAACCATCTGCCTTGATTAATTCCATCTCTGTTAATTCTGCCAGTGTTTTATTAATAACACCCAAAGATAAGTCCAATTGTTTACTTAAATGACGCTGTGTTAATTTATGATCCTGATGACGTTCGATATATACAAGTGTTTCAAATTGATTTAATGTTAAATTCATAGTTTGTTCTCCTCTTTTATTACATGCCATTTTATTATAGCATATTTTTTCAATATCTTCGTTCCTAACGAAGGATTTATGTTTTTATCACATCAAAGGCAAGGCTTTGACATGCTGTACCATTGATGATCAATGTGAGGGTATGCTTACCTGTATAATGCTTTCTTACACTTGTATCCTTGAAGGATTGTTTTCTTACATAAGATAACTGTTTACCAGCTTTCAGGCTTACTTCTGATAACTTGAATATCTTTTGATTTGTTTTTCCATTTGCCTTTATGTAATCAATACCATATTCTATCCTTATTTTTATATCCTGATCTGATACAATATCAAACATAAAAACTAATTCTTCTCCAATCGCTATCGTATCCTTTTCCAAATGAAATTCTTTTATATGCACTTGATCGAATGCCTGATATCCAAAAAGCTGCATAATCTCTAGATTACCTTTTTTCAATAGACTTCGACAACCATGTTTGATGATCCAATCCGTTCTTTCATCTTTTCCAATCCATGTTTTCATCAGATCAATCACAAGTTGTGGATGCGTTTTCGATATATCATTTAAATTATTAGCGACACTTTTTCTTACATACAATGCATCATCTTTTTTTAATGCTTCTGATATAGGTAAGATTGGTGATGGATCTTTCTTAAACTGTGGAATGGATTGACCCCAAGGAAGCATTGGACGACATCCCTCACTAGCAAGCCTTCTGACATGTTCACTTTCATGTGTTGTCCACACTAACATTTGCTTCATCATCCGCTTTTCATCTTTTAAAATAAATGCTCTTACCGCAAATTCCGACGACCAGTATTGGGTATTTCGCTCTAACACTTTGATAGATATATCCCAATCATCTAAGCCAAATACTTCCACAAAATCAGGAAAGAAAATCGCAAAAGAATAACCAGAAACCGCTTTTTCAAGGATATCTATCGCCATTTGATAGTTCGATGGCAGGCATTTTCCTAAACTTATACTTATCTTACGACATCTGGCTTTTAATTCTAATGTTTCCCATTCTTCATCAAAAACTAGTTTCAAAAATCTTTCTACTTGAAAATCTTCATCATAGGAATGCAGGGTATACGCAAATTTGCGCATGGTTTCTTCTTGAAACATATTCTTTAGTGGTTCCATCATGGTTCTCCTTTCCACAGTTTCTATTTACTGTGAAACAATGAATTCCTCCAAATAACTTATAACTTCCTCTATATTCTCAAACATCTGGTATTTGGGGAATCCTTTTTCATTTTGCTTTGTATATGTTAAATGCACAATACAAAACATATCCACACCTTCCATTTGCATTACATATAATACATCATCATTTGCATCACATTTCGCTAACGCATAGATGTCTTTCCCAAATAAGAAATGATCTTTTTGAATTTCTTTTTTTAATTCTGCATCAAATGAATTTTCAATTGGAAGAATATGCCAATTGAAATCCTCCCCATATTTCTGAATCAAACCATCAAATATTTTTTCATACATAATATTTCACCATATCCTATCATCCACATTGCAATATCAACTTTATTTTATCAAAGTTTTTATTCATCAAATCATGTTTTCAATATTGCAGTATGTTTTTCTTTTTCAAATGCACGCATACACTATCTCCTCATATATATCATTCATAAACTCATTATGACATCTTTCTTATGAATGCACAAGAAAAAAAAGTGTTCTACATGAACACCTGATATCATCTAAAACTTACAATTCCTCTATCCTTGTATACATTTCTTTTTTGTCTTTTTCCGTTAAAAGGAACTCTGTAAAGAATGCTATCGCTATGACGACAATGATATTCAATAACAATCGAATTAGTGTAAATTTCATTCCTAATGAAGATATCTCAAACAACAATAATGGAATACGAATAGTTGTACTTGAGCATATAAAGAGAATAACATTGGATATCCTGCTTCCTTTTTTAAGTAAAACGCCTGTGACAGGCAACAACGCATATAAAGGAACTGCTGTCACCATTCCCAATAATAATGAAGTGATCATCCCTAATAAACCAGATTGTTTTCCCATTATTTTTACCATTGTTTCCTGTTTAATCCAAATATCCATAAGGCCTATACATATAAAAACAGGAACAATCATAAATATAAAATTCAGAAAATTTTTACCTGTAAAATATAATATCGTATATTCTTTTTGTGGCTGATAAATCCATATACCAATATTGATAATCACTAATAGAATAAGCATCCCATACTTCTTTAAAAATTTCATGATAAACATAGCCCCATAATCCATGCGGTTAGAAAAGCAAACAAAAAGGATAATGTATTTCTAAGTATCGCTGTTTTTCTACCCAGATATTTGATTTCCATAGGCAAGCTTACGATTCCTACCATCGTTAACGTGGAAATAAACACTGCGATTTGCATGATACCTGCCCCATTTTGTAATAATTGGGCAGTGATTGGAAATGCCACCAATACAGGAACTAAAGTAATCGCTCCTAATAATGCAGCCATAAGCATCCCCATAAAACCACTTTCTGACCCAATGATAGAGCGTATCGTTTCTGTAGTAATCATCGCCAGCAGTAAGCCAACCACAAGTATGATGGATATAAACTGTGGAAGTACCTTCATGAACATTTTCCATGCTTTATGTATGGCTTGTTTTGTTTTTTTACGATCCTTTTGAAAAGATATCACAAGTAACATGGCACTTATCACATACATCAAAATCACAAATATCGTATTCATATCATCAATCGCCCCCCATCTTTGCTTTTTTCAATCTTGGATATACTATAAGCGCTAGAATACCGCCAAGTAATGCCGTTATCAATTGAGATATAGAAAACATATTGGAAATGATAGATGCTTGTTTTTCAGGTAGTTGTAATAGCACAGGAACCGCAAATTTTACTATACTGATATATAAAACCAGATATTTTGCAAGTGCCCCACTAAGTAATGCATACATGTCATGTTTTTTCTGATTTCCTAGGAAATACCAAATCAAAACCAATATAAGATTTCCCAACGCAATCAATGGAATTAAACTGATGAGTGGGCCAATGCCAAAAAATTTAGCTGCCACAGGAGAAAGCATCGCCACACATACACCTGATGACAATCCACAAACCATTACGGATATAATCAATAACATATTAACGATGGAACCTGTAATGAGGGGATTTCCTAAAGGCGTAGTGGCTGCCTGTAATACGATCAGTAAAGCTATAAAAACAGCTGTATTGCTAATCCAAAGAACACGATTGTTTGATTTCATAATTCTCACCTTATCCTTGCTTTTTATGTATCTACTATACTATAATTTAGCCAAATCTCTTGTTGCGTACGCAACAAATGAAAGGCAAGGTGGCATATGAAAGACTATCTACATGATTTATCCAAGATGAAATTGTTCTCAGGTATGAAAACAAATGAAATAGAAAAACTGCTTGATTGCCTTGAAGCCAAACTTGTTCATTATGCAAGTGGTGAATTTATAATAGAAGAAGGCGACAATATCCATACATTTGGTATTATGTTATCGGGGCATGCACGTTCCATTAAATGGGATTCCTCTGATCGCATCATTATTTTAACATTGCTTGAAAAAGGTAGTGAAATTGGTATTATGCTTGCTGCACAACCTGAAAAAGAAAGTCCTGTATATGTTCAGGCACAAGAGGATGTCATAGTTTTACAGATTTCCTATGATTTGATGTTCACAAATCCTGTGAAAGTCTGTTTAAAATATGAAACATTCCTACGAAACTATATTGCGATCGTCGCAGAAAAAGGCATTCTTTTACATGAGCGCATTACTTGTCTTACAAAAACAACCGTTCGTGAAAAGATTTTAACTTATTTGCATGATATATCACATAAACAAAAAAGTTCTGTCATCCAACTGCCACTCAATAGAAACGCACTATCTGAATATCTTAATATTGAACGCAGTGCACTTTCAAGAGAATTATCCAATATGAAAAAAGATGGTCTGATCGACTATCATTTGAACACATTCAAATTAATGAAATGATCATCCTTTCCATGTAATATGATCTATAAAATCTTTTTCGTAACAATCCAGCTCATCTATATTTTGAAATGTGATACCCGATCTTTGAAACATAACATCATAATCATAATTTCCACCTTCAAAATCAACCCAGTAATATCCATTGCTTTCATATAAAACAATATTTCCCAAGCCTTGATCCGAATGCATTTTAATCCAATATTGATGTCCAAATTCACTTAATCCAGCTTTATCCACTTGTATTCCTAGTGTATCCCATTTTGCTTTTTTACTAAGAAACCATGTCTGGAATTGTTGAAACACTTCATCCATAAAAATCCCTCACTCCTTTACCTTTGGTTATACTTAACAAGATCTTCACTTAATGGAAAATACGCTTTAAAGTTTTCCACCAATGCTTGTTGATCACTTATAAACAATGTCAAACAACTATCCCAGCAGACAATCTCTATACATGCTAATGGATGCTGGATAGAAACAGGATTCTTCCAAAAACCTCTATAGCCATCGGCATATGGATGTGGATATTTTAAAACTTCTGATAGTGGGATACTTTTATCAAAACCAGATAGGACTGCCCAATCCCATTGCCAATCATCTTCTTGAACGATTTTAGTTAATTCATCTCCTGATATCCAACAGTAATGTTTCTGATCATAAAGTGCTTCGATTTTCGAAGGAACATGATCCACATCGCTAATTAGCCAGTTATACGCACATTGTTTTTGATGGATTGCTTCAAATACTTTACTCATTCTTGTATAATAACGCTCACCTTTCTCATTAATTGCACCATATATCATAATCGTACCTCCCATCACCTACACCCTGATAAATCCATCACGCCATTTTAATTCCCCAATTTTCCATCTGGATACTGCCCATTCTGTTCGCTTATTCACCATTTTCATTTTTTCTAATTCTTGATTTGCTTTATCTTCTGTGAGAAAAAAAGAACTTTCTATGATATCTATCTCATCTAGATTATCATTCGTATTCCAGCCTTGTATGATCCAAACTGTATCTGGCTTATGATCAATACAATCAGATATTTCTTTGTATTCAATACGATATGTACAAGGATAGTCACAGAATCCCTGAACATTCGCAAGATAATATTTAGCTGTTTCTATCGCTTGTTTTTCCATTTCAAATACACCGATATCAAATTCTTCTTTATAATCATCATAAGATAATTCTGAATCTGTCATGATCAATCGATATAGCCAATATGGAAACGTATATCCATCTTCTGGTTCTCCAATCGGATAACCTAATACGGCTGTGGATTTATCCTTAAATAACTGTAGCCATGTGTCCCATTCTGATTGAGGCATTTCTGCATATAATTGTAAACCACTGGGTTCTAAAGAACCTTCAATGATTTTTCCACCATCTCCATACCACTTTGGGCATCCATTTTCAAAACCAGTCCAACCTGGCATTTGCGTAAAGATTTCTTTTACTTTTACCCATAATTCCTGTGGTATTGTATAGTGAATATTTAAGTTAACGCAAAAAGTTTCCATATTTTTCTCCTCACATAGATTTCTTACTTAGTTACCCGACTCATTAATATCAGGAATTATTCATCGTTTGCTTCAAAATCTTCATAGTATGCGATAAAAGAAGCGATGATATCCTTTCTTGAACGAACATACTCCCCTTCTATACCACCATTTTTTAAGCTGTCAATCCATTCTATATCAATCATACAGCCAACATCCATATGGATATTGTATTTGGCTTTTTCAATAAGATCAATATCACTTTGATCTCCTATACAATATAAATAACCGCACAACACACGAATATATTCTGAACTGCCTTCTTGATAATGAGTAATCTCTTTTTCTATCAAGGCGCGTATTTCTTCTTTAGGTATTCTGTCAAAATCAAATCCATATGTACGTAAAAGTACTTGTGTCCTTTGTTCATTATTCATATAAACACCACTTTCCATCTATCATCTTCATTATACTATTTCCTGTACCATTTAAATATAAAAAATATAAAAAAGTGTCCATCCTTAATACTAGGACAGACACTAGATGAAATTACATTTCTTTTGGCAGTACATATCGTTTTACTAAATAGATACCAAGTTTTAATAAGATATTAACAGCCAATATCGCAATAGAGATAAAAGCAGTTGCTTCAATCAATGATTGAGAGTCAAATTGTGGAATCAATAAGGATAATGGCATGGTTTTGAAGTTAGATAAGAAGCTGACTGCGGATATTGTTACCATACTGTTCACAAACATATAAGAGAACATTTCCACAATGGTTGCTTTCGTACAAGGGATATATACATCCTTTAACATATTTAGTTTAGATATTCCTAAAGTAATGGAAACATCTTCAAGATTTGAATTAAACTGCTGTAAAGAATTATATGCCATCAAGTATGGTGAAGCAAAGAAGTGCGTCATATTGACCAATACCAAGATTGCAATGCCACCATATAGGATGCTTCCTTTGAAAAACAAGACATAACTTAAACCAAGTACAACACCTGGTATTGCTAAAGATACCATAGATATCAAATGTAATGCCATGGTAGAAAAACTGTTTTTACTGCGAGCTGTGATAAACGCTGTAAAATAAGTAACACAGATACCAATCAGACTTGTAAATAAGGCAATCGCCAAAGAGTTTAACAGATACATCCGCACACCTAAATCAAATGCCTGCTTGATATTATCTAATGAGAAACTCATATCACTTGGATAATGCTTCACAAATGATAAAAACGCAAAAGTCAATATAGGTAAAGAAATCATAATCACAACGGCAATACATACGATATATGCAATGCGATCACGTCTTTTGTTTTCCTGAATCACAAAGGCTTTTGTGACAGTAGATGAATTGCCTTTGTTTTCATTTTTCATATCCATGATGAATGCGATAAATGCAGGAATCAATAAGATGATACCAATGATTGCACCTTTACTGAAATCTAACAGACCAATAACTTCACGATACATATATACAGGTAAAGTCATAGATTTTCCACCAACAACCAAAGGAACGCCATAGTCTGTAAAAATCATTGTAAAGGTCGCAAAGATTACAGAAATCAATGGTCCCTTGATATTAGGCAGCGTAATGGTCATAAACTGTTGACGTTTGGATAATCCCAAAACCGTGGCTACTTCATATGTTGTGTAATCTTCATAAGCAAAGATATCTGTCAACATTAGGAATGCTGCCGGGAATGAATACAGGATACTTCCCAGAATGATTCCGTTATATCCATATAAATACATATTCACATGAAATAAATTGGTCAAAATACCATTATCTCCAAATAATAGTACCAATCCCATACCATGAGAAATACTTGGAATCAGCATTGGCAATGTAAATGCCAACGTAAATACAGAACGATAGCGAATCTTGGTACGATTCATAAACCATGCCAGCATGAGCGCTAAAGATACTGATAATATGGTGGCGATACTTGTACATACAAATGAATTTATCAGCATTGGCACAAACTGTGGTGATGCGATAATTTTACTGATATCCGCAACATCAATGTTGATGAGCAATGCCACAAGCGGACAAAGCACAGATACGATCAGAAATACCGCAATCAGCAGCTTAGCTCCACGAAATCCTCTATTCTTCATAGACTTTCTTCCCTGTGCATACACAAAGACTTGCCAGCTTGCTGTCTAAATGCGCAATCACAAAATCTTTAATATACTGATTTGCTGGATGTTCATATATATTTCTTGGGGTATCAATCTGTTCAATATTTCCTTCACTCATAACCATAATACGATCAGATAAATAAAATGCTTCTTCTTGTTCATGGGTAATAAAAATCATGGTAGAATTAAATTTTTTCTGAATTTCTTTTAATTCTTTTTTCATAACTTCACGCATACTAACATCTAATGCAGAAATTGGTTCATCTAATAACACGATTTTAGGATTCAATGCCAATGTTCTTGCGATGGCTACACGCTGTTGTTGTCCACCAGATAACTGATTAGGACGCTTATTGATCTGATCATGCATACCAATGGCTTCTAATGTAGATAGTGCAATCTTTCTACTTTCTTTTTTCGTCTGTTCATGTAGTTTTAAAGCATATTCTACATTTTCAAGTACTGTCATATTCGGGAATAATGCATAGTTTTGAAAGATGATTCCCATCCCTCGTTCATCTGGTTTTAAATGTGAAATATCTTCCCCATCCATTAAAATCGTTCCACTTGTCTGTGTTTCAAGTCCAATCAGAATACGCAGTAAGGTTGTTTTTCCACAACCACTTGGACCCAGCACACTTAGAAACTCTCCTTCTTTTACATCAAAGGAAATCGTTTTTAATATATCTTTGTTGTCGAATTTTTTATATAGATCTTTTACAATCAATTTTGATTTATTTAATACTTCCACAAGTCCAGCAACCTTTCTTTTTCATTGATATCTTCGATTCCATGCATATCCGCATATGGAATTTCATCAGGATAATTTGGTATCGTGATCTTTTGATTTTTCAATATAATTTCTGGTGAGAAATGTTCTTTATCATATACCAGGAAATCATTGATGATAAAATCAAATACTTTGTTTACATCCTCCTTATCTGCACTATGTTTCATTAAAGCAGTTCCGGTCAGAGAATAAGGAGAACCTTCTGGTGGATAGATGATTTCAAATGGAGAGCCTTCATTGATTTGTTTCACAGCCTGAAATGTCAGTCCCAAACCAATACCGACTTCTCCCTGAATCAATAGTTTAATTGGTCCACTGCCAGATTCTGTGAATTGTTTTACATAATATTCCAGCTGATCAATATAATCCAATGCTTTTTCTTCTCCCATGGTATTCACCAGACTCTTATAGAAGAAGTATCCGGTACCACTAGATTTTGGATCTGGCATAGCGATCAGATTATAATATTCCTGTTTCAATAAATCCTGATACGTATGTGGAATCGGCAGATTATGTTTTTTCATAACATCTGTATTGATGATAAACGCTCCCGCCTGACGTTCCCATGTAACGTATTTATTTCCATGATCTTCTGGACGCAATCCATCTAAATAATCTAACGTGCTTCTGCCTTTGATATCTGCCAGCTGATCTTTGATTTTTTCCATATAGCTGCTTTCTAATCCAACAATGATATCCGCATCACTTTGATCTTTCTCCACAGATATCTTTGCGGCAGATTTTGCTGTAGGCACATACATAACCATGACATGCAAATCCGGAAATTTTTCATTCAATTGCTTCTGTAATTCTTCTCCACGAAACTGTTCCATAGAAGAATATATAATGATGGCATTTCCCTCTGAGCGTATCCCAACAAGTAATGCTATTGCCGCAACTATCAGTCCTATGACGATTTTCTTCATAGACTCACCCTCACAATCTTGTTCACTTGTTTTCCATTATAGCATTACTTGTGAACAAATAAAACCACTAATTTGATTTTTTTACTTACATTTTTGAAATATATATCCAAAATATGAACAAGTTTTATATTTTTGTATAAGAACATGAACACGCGTTATACTAAAAGCGATTAAGAAAAGGAGAAGCATATGAAAAAATATTGTATGATTATTTTATGTTGTCTGATGTTATTTCTGACACCCGTTCATGCCCGTATGAAAAAAGATTTGATTTATATCACTAGTAAGGATCTTCCTTATATATACTTGATTGAAAAGGCTAATTCTAACCACCTGAATGTTTTTATTCTTCCTTCCAACCTTTATTTGAATACATCCTTGAAACAAAGTGATGTTGCCTCTGCTCGTAAATTAATAGAAGAAACTTTCCACCTGTCTACCTCAAAATACGTTTCTATTGATATGGATGCGATCGATCAAGACTTTCATATCAAGAAGAAAGATTATAACTTATCCATCATGGATGGCATTACTGCTTATTTTATGGACGCAAAAAAAGAAATCACCATATCTGATATCCTGAATTATCAGCGTTATATCGATAGTGATCTCTCTTTTTCAGATGATTATGAATTTTATAAAATGTTCTCGCATAAAGTAACGATTGATTATATTTATCTTCCTTATATGCAAGTTGATGGTATTAGTATTCCTTTGACCTTAGATATCTAAAGGATGTTTCTTTACATATGACAAAATACTTTCATAATCTTGTAAAACATCAATTTCGCTCCAATAATGACCTGCGATATCCTGAACATAAATATCACGTTCGCAAATCATAGAATATAATGTATTTTCCCACCAAAGCTGGTAATCCCCATCATGTACCAGCTTTTTTAAACGCTCATTCACCACTGGCAGCAGTTCTTTTCTAACCTTTGCTAATCCAACATATTCACTATCTCGCTCATCCTCGTGTAATTCTTTTCCATATGCCTGTAGACATTCATTTTCACATCGAAAGAAATAATCACCGCTTAACTTTCTAGAGCTGTCTGCCAATAAAACCACATCTCTTGTTTCCTGAATGAGTATATCCAGAATATCCTGTTGCCAGAACACATCCGCATTGGCAAGAATGAGATCTTCTCCCTTCAAAAGTTCTTCTCGTGCAAACCATAAAGACGCAATACTGTTTGTGACTTTATAAAATGGATTTTCATAAAAAGTAACTGGATAATCCTTTAAAGCTTCTTTGATGAGATATCCTTTAAATCCAAGACAAATGACAACATCTATATGATTTTTCAACAGTAATTCTACGGTATGTTTGATCAGTGGACCATTTCCAATATTCAGTAAACTCTTTGGTTCATTGGTTTTTGTGGATATTCTGGTGCCCATACCCGCTGCCATTAAGATTGCCTTCATGCAAGTGCCTCCTTTAGATATCGTAGTAAGATATCATAATCTTCTAAACAAAGATTTCCTAAATGCCCGATACGAAGCATTTTATGTTTTAATTCTCCACCATTTGGCGTTACATAGATATTTGCCTTATCTTTTAGATATTGATAAACTTCTTCCGCATTATGATCTGGCAATATGATAGGCGTCAAGGTATGACTGAGTGGATATTTAGGAATATTCACAGGAAGTGCTTGGACTTGTTCTCGAAAATACATTGCTTTTTTCTTTGTTTCCAATATCACTTGATCCACACCACATATATTTATTTGATGAATCCGTTGAGCCAGTTCCAATAATATGCCAACCGCAGGTGTATTGGGTGTCTGCCCGCGTTTCATATTTTCCACATGTGTTTTGATACTAAGATACATACATGTATCATCTTTGGGTTCTATCATTTTTTCATAAAATGTATCTGTGAATGCAAGCATAGAAATTCCAGGGCTACATGCCAGAGCTTTTTGTGAAGATAGTATGGCACAGTCAATACCATAACACTCCATATCAAAAGGATCACTTAAGAAGGAAGATATCGCATCTACGATGAAGTATAGCCCATGTTTCTTCGCAAAAGCACTTAAGACATCTATAGGATATAACTGCCCTGTACTGGTTTCATGTATATTCACAAGCAGAGCATCATATTGTGTACCATCTATGTTTTTCAACATATCTTCAGAAAACGCTTGAGGAAATGGTACTTTGATTTCATCATATGGAATATGATAACACGCACAAAGCTTCACAAAGCGATCCCCAAAGGAGCCTCCATTGATGATCAATACTTTATGATGTGATTGAAAGCAGCATGCCACTACACTTTCCATTGCAGCACTGCCACTGCCTGTCAAAAAGACAACCTTTCCCTGTTTCAGATGCAAAAGCATTTTTAACTCTTTTTCCATTTGTAACATCATATCTGAAAATTCTTGATCTCTAAAATATGGCAATTGTTTTGATGCAATATCTAAGGTTTCATCAAACATTTGAACTGGTCCAACCGTAAAAAGTTTCATAATAATCTCCTTTTTGTTCATTTTTAGTCATTATATACCTGTTTTTGATACAATTCAACTATTATTTTTATAATTTAATGTTCATTATTATAAAATTAAAAATAATTTTTGAACGATATATACACACATCAAAAAAATTTTTGCAAAAAAAATAAAAAAAATTTAAAAAATAGCTTGCATTTTTTTCAAAATGTAATATAATATCAGAGCAACAAGTTAGTGAGGACACTTGCTGGTGATGTTGGAATTAGTACTCTATATGGTTCCGTAGCCAAGTGGTAAGGCAATAGACTGCAACTCTGTGATCATCGGTTCAAGTCCGATCGGAACCTCCAAAAATGTGGGGTCGTGGCGAAATAGGCAGACGCAACGGACTTAAAATCCGTTGGGAGTTAATCCCGTGTGGGTTCAAGTCCCACCGTCCCCACCATTGACAAATGAAAGTCTTTGAAAAAAGACTTTTTTTGTATGTTCTCTTGAACCCAAACAAAGGCATTCCCAATACATAAGGAATGCCTTTTACTTTATCGATTCATCTTTCTAATATTATTTCTTTTCTGCTTTTCTTTTTCTATTCACCATGATAACGATAGCACCACCTGATAATATTGCAAGTGTAAACAACATACCAGCTTGAGTATGATCTCCTGTTTCTACATTTTCTGTTTTGTTTCCAGAAGTACCATTTGTACCGTTTTGACCATTTGTGCCGTTTTGTCCATTCTGTCCATTTGCACCATTTTGTCCATTAGATCCATTCTGACCATTATTATCTGGTTTTTTATTTACTGTCACAAGTTGACGAATTGCCTGATCAAGTTTTGTATATGCTTCATCAATTTCTTTTTGTGTTGCATCTTTTTGATCCATAATCGTCTGTGCGTTTTCAATGGCATTTGCCAGAGCCTTCCAGCTTTCTGCTGTATATGCATTCTTATCTTTGGCGATTGCTTCATTTAATTTTTCAATAAGGGCATCTTTATCAACAGAAACTTCTTCTTTCATGGATAACTTATTCATTGCATCTTGTAATGTTTTTAATGCTTCATCTACTTCAACCTGGGTAGCATCTTCATTGTTTAATACAGCTTGTGCTGCAGCAAGTGCTTTTTCAAATGTTTCTACACTTTCTTTTGTATAAATAGAAGTGTCTAATACTTTTGCGTCCAGGATTGCTAAATGTAATGCTGTTTTATTTTCAGCTTTTAATGTTAAGGAAGCTATTGCATCCTGTAAATTTGCAAGTGCTAAATCTACATCATATTGTGTAGCATCTTTATCATCTAATACTGCATTTGCTTTTTCAAGTTTCTTCATCACATTTGCATAGCTTTCAGATGTATAAATATCTTTATTTAAATCTTTTGCGATTGTAACTTCTTTTTCAAGTGAAGCCTTGATTACAGTTACTTCTTCAGGTGCGATTTCTCTTGGTGTTGTTAAACAAAGTTCTGCCGCAGAAGCAAATTGATTTGGTTGACCTCCACCAGATGATTCTACCTTCAAACGTACACTGGTTACATTTTTGATTGCATCAAATGAGAACTTCTGCCATCCTTCTTTTGTTTCAAATACACCAGATTTTTCCACAACATTCTTTGTGCCATCTTCTTGTGTAATGATTAATTTAAAGTCTTTGATTGCGCCGTTGCCAGTTCCACCAGGTCTTGCCATATAGCGTAATCCATCAATTGTTGTTGGTTCTTTAAAGTCAAACTGCATCCATGCATTATCCAGATTTGTTTCACCCCAATTGGTATGCCAGTAAGTACTTGGATCATTATCACTTGCGTATTCTTTTGGTCCTTCACTGCCTTGATCTGGCTGTTCACTACCAACACTCACCTCATATGCATTTGTGTCAATATCATAAGCATCTGTGAATTCATTTCCAGGTGCACTTTGCATATAATTGTCTAATGCACGAAGCATCATATATGCTTTCGCATAATCTTCTTCTGTCACAACGTCTTTATTTAACAGTACTTTTGCCTGTGTTAATGTTGTTTGATAAATCTTCCATGCTTCATTGCTGAAATCTTTTTGTTGATATTTATGTTCAACTTCATCAAGCTTATTTTGTGCTTCTTCTTTGGTAAACGTTTCTTTTACTTTTTCTACGCTCAGATTATCCAGAATAAAGTCTTTATATCCACCGAAATTCTCTTCTGCACTAGAGCTTACATTTTGTGTATCTGCTGCTTTATCAGTAGAATAGATACCAAACCATGAAGTTCCATCTAATGCTCCTGTTAATTCAAATTCATAAGTAGAAGTTGTTCCTAATGCTTTCTTTAATGGCTGTAAATCAATATTTCCAGTGCCAAATTCTCCATGACCGATTGCGACAGCATATGTACCATCACTACCTGCCTGATAATCAAAGCTAATCTTATAGGTAACACCTGGTTCAAAACGTACGTTTTGTGGAATTGTCTGATAAATCAAAGTATTATATTCAGATAACCCATTGATTTTTACAGACCAGTTGCCATCTAATACATCATCAATCTTCTTTACATCCCAGCCAGCTTGTGTATATGGTGCATTTTTTTCAGATAAGTGAATATGATTGTCCTCTACATTTTCACTACCGCCAATTACAAATGGATAAATACCCTGTGCGTTGTTTTCAAAATCATTTGTAAAGGATACAAGTTTTCCATTTTCATCTACTTTAATATTCTTTGAAGAATTTTCTACGACACGAATATCATCAAAATATGTATCGCCTTCACTGCCTGCATGTTGAAGTGTCAATTCTACCTTACTGCCATCTTTTGGTGCTGTAAAGAATACATACATGTTCTGGAAATAGCTGTTTCCATCAACAGTTGAAGAATTCGTATTATGCGTATATGCTTTTACATAGTTTTTCGCAATACTTTCTTCTGTATAGTTGCTGGTTAGTACTTTGCCGTTTGCGGTAATCGTTGCACTTGCTTTTCCTGCGCTACGATTATCTACACCAACATATAATGCGTAATCTTTGCCAGGTTCTAAATCTGTTAATGTCTGTGTAGTAGAAACTTCACCAGATAGCTTTAGCATTGGATTGCTGTGCTGGCTTTTTGCGATTGTTGCTTCTCCATCACCTGCAATCTTCCAGTTTTCTTTCAAACTTTCTAAGCCACCATTGAAGCTAGCATCTACGATATGCATGCCTTCACTCCACTTCACATTGATTTGGCTTTCTTCACCTTTACATACAACATAAGGTGTCTGTGCTTGGGCTTCAAGTGTAATTTTGCCATCAATGACATCAACTTGTTTTTCTTCCTGTTTACCTTGATCAGTTAATTTATAAACTGTTACATTGCTTAAAGATTTCCAGTTTTCTGGTAATTCCCAGCTTGTTGTACCGCCTTTGGTATTCCAGTGATATAGTTTTTCATTATTGCTTTCCACAAATTCACCGCTTTGTGCATCCCATAGCCATGGTAATAAATAGCTTTCATTTCCACTATTCTGATTTCTACCATCACCTGGTGTTACACTTCCCTGTGCTACAACTTTACCATTGAATGTCATAGTACGATAACGATAATCTGCACTGCTTTGATCATTTGATTTTCTAGCTAATACAAGTGTATTTCCTTTATCATCCTGTAAGGTGATTTGTTCATTCCCATTATTGATATTCTGATCTTGTACGGATGTATGATCTAATGGATTATTCACCCAGCTGGATACTTTAAAGTGCTGGATAAATTTTGTGGATAAATCATGGGTATATAGATTTTTGATATATGCATCATAATCATTTCTTCCCTGCCATCCTTCAAAATCTTTCATATTGTAGCCACCAAGAAGTGGAGCATTTGCGGCACCGCCATAACTTGGGAAATCGCCAACCCAGCTATCCTTTTGATGGTTTCTTAAGAAACGCATTACCTGAGAGTTTTCACCTTTTGATGTAGAATCACCATATGTTAAATCGGCAGCCCAGTGCTGGAATGTAGAATCATATTCATTTCCTGATCCCCATTCAGTTGTCATACGCCATCCATTATCATTGATCATTTTTGACATCTTACGTGTTTCCCATGAATCTTCAACATCACCTGATGTCAGGTTTCCCCATACATCCAGATAGATAAAGTCCATGTTATCGCCGACTTTTGATTTAAGATCCGCAAAACGTTTTTCTCTTGAACCACTTGCTAAATCGTAAATACCATCAATACCGATACCCTGATCTAACCAGTTCCAGCCATATCTTAAACTGCCATCGCTCTTTCTTCTTACTAGATTTTCATTAAAGGCTTTTGCTTCCGGATACATTTCTGAAGCATTCACATGAACACCAAAACGTGCACCATATGCTTTTCCTTTTTCCATCAGGGTGTTCATATCTTGAGCACCACCTATACGTTTTCCAATATCGCCATAATCAGGATGTCCAGAATCATGTCCTTCATTACCATAACCTTTTAATAAGACAGACTGTCCTAATCCATCAGTATGTAAAGCAACACGTTTTACATTATCCAATGTTGTAAGGAATGGGTTTTGTGCCTGTCCACCAAAGTTCATCGCAATACGCCATGCCACAAGTTCTGGTACTTCTTCACTCTTGTATGGATTATTCATGATTTCTCTGAATGCAATGGCACCATCCTGCCAGTTTACTTTTTGATCATTATTTGAATCACCAGTAATGGTAATTGCCATCTTTGGCATTTCTGTTTCATTTACCTGATAATTGTTTCCTTTAGAATCAGATACAACACGATGATAATACCAAGGTGCACTAGCTAGTCCCAATGATTTATATGTGCCTTCATCACTTGTTGTTGCTAAGATTCTTGTATTCTGACTGCCACCATATACTGGTGCTGCCACAGCACGGCCTTCATGTTCTGAATTACTCCACATGCCAGCACTTAATTCATTATTTGATATGAATGCATACATATAATCACGATTTTTGATATCCTCCATATCACTTGTGATATTAAAGTTTTCATCTCCCGTTTTATTAGTATTACTAGACATAACTGCGCCAGTAAAGTTTGCGCCCTCCTGATTGCTGCGCATAGATACTAAGCTGTGATTTGGAATTGCGATTGTTTGTATAGGATAATCTGCTTCACTTAAATTGTTTTGAATATCTGTGATTTCAAAGAATAATTTATTAGCTTCTACACGTATTTTTGCGCTCACAACTGCATCGATATGTTTTTCTTCATTTTTTACATTCATTGTATATGTAGCGGAAACATCACCTTTTACCAGCGTAACATCTTTATCTGATAATGCCACATCCACACCATTGATTGTAACAGTATTGATTCTTTGTGTCTGTCCATACATCACTTTATCCTTCATGGATCCTGAAGTCATGGTATATTTACGAACAGCTGGGAAGTTTTCATACAATTCTACAGCCATATCTCCAGTTTCTAACTGGAATGTTTTAGCGGCTACTTCTTTTGCGACCTGAATAGGGGCGCTGAATGTATAATTTTCATCTTTGATTTCAATTGTTCTGATTTCTTTCTGATAATCTTCTTTAGTGACAACCACATCATATTTTCCATTGATAAATTTATCTTCAAATACAAATTCACCATTTTCGTTGGTTGTTTGTTTTTCTTTACCAATTGTAACACTTGCATTTTCAATTGGCTGATTATCTTCATCTACAACTTTTCCTGAAATCGCATAAGTATTAATCACTACACTTTGTCCAGTATATTCCATATTCTGCATATAGATATCACTTACGTCATTGCCAAAAGAACCAGCTTTGATTCCAATTTTCCCTGACAAGTCCATGTCAGAATAATCTACTGCTTCAGGAAATACTTCATTGTTATTTACAATTAAATTCACTTTTTTATCAGCTGTCCATTCCATTTTCACAGTAACTTCTTCACCTTTATTAGGTGCAGCAACACGTCCACCTGTATACCAGGCGCCATCGCCATCTTTATATTTTTGCCAGAACCATCCACCAGCATCATACCCTAAGAATAAGCCATTGCCTGGATCTTTGTATCCAAGATAAAAACCAAAACGAGTACTTCCTGCATCACTGCCAGCTTTTAACTTTGTGCTAAAATAGCCTGGTTTTGAAAAATCAAAAGTTTCCCCATTTACAAATACAGCTGGATAACCATTTTTATTGCCTGCATCGTTTCCATTCTTTTCAGATGAAACCATGTGCAGCCAACCATCATTTATTTCACATGTTTCTCCACCTTTTTGAGTCGCCTCATCAATTTTCCAATTTGCGTAAATCCCGTCTTTTTCCTCCGCAGTCAGATTTCCCTGCGCTTTTGTTTCCTGTAAACCTTCTGCCATAATGTTGACCAATGAATTTGGCACAACAGATGTCATGGTAACACCCAGCGAAACAATCACTTTCATTCCTTTTTTCACTACGAAATATCCTCCTTGTTTCTTAACTTATGAAAAACATGGATATCATAAGTTCACTACGTTCATAATTTTCATGTTTCTCATGCATACGTTTCGTACGCCAACCATGATACATTGAAAGCGCTTAATCTGTACATATTGATTATTGCTTTCGTTTTTATACATATTGTTATAAAAGTTGCGTCATACACATAGCAAGATATATAAAAAATAAATAAACATTTCACTAAAACCGCAATATATGTGATATTTTATTTTACTTTCTTTTCTTCGATGATAATTAGCATATAAGCCTTTAATATAGACTTAACCAATTCATTATCATAGTGAAGCAAACACATAAAAAAACGATGATATATCATCATCGCAAGATATAAATAATTTTACTTTAGATATCTAAAAAACAGTAATATATAAAATATATTAATAATACAAGATACTATAAAATATTCACAATATTTATAAAACCATTTAAAGGACTTTTTTATTTTTTTTGATAAATATGACACAGGGTGTCAGTAAAACTATGATATCGTAAAGTCAAAAGAAAGGATAACTTACCTATGAAACGTCCAAAACTAACAAAAGATATGGATAGCACTGTATTTTTAAACTATTATTACCTAAAAGATGAGCTGGTTGCTTTTTGTCGTAGTCAAAAGCTATCCATATCAGGAAATAAAACAGAACTAACAAATCGCATTGTATACTATCTTCATACTGGAAAAAATCTATCTTCACAAAGTGAGAAAAAAAGGAAAACATCAAATGACCCCATCTCCTTGGATACCCTAATTGAAACAGATTTTGTTTGTTCACAGAAACACAGAACATTTTTTAAACGATATATTCCCTCATTTTCTTTCTATGTACCTTTTCAAAAATGGTTAAAAATAAATGCCGGTAAAACGTATCAAGAAGCTATTCTTGCTTATGATGCGATTCTCTATGATAAGAAACATCATAAAAGCAAGATTGATTCCCAATTTGAATATAACACCTATATCCGCGATTTCTTTGCGAATCAAAATGATAAAACATTAAAAGATGCTATCACATGTTGGAACTATAAGAAATCATTACCTGGACATCACCGCTATGAAGCTGATGATTTAAAGGCTTTAAATGATTAAAAAACTGCACTTTACATGCAGTTTTTTCATTGAATATTATTGATTGATAACTTCATTCTTGAAGGCTGTTAATTCTTCCATGGTTGCCATGGCATCAATTGCGCCTTCTTTCGTTGTGGTATGTGCAGCGTAGAGATTCGCAAACATTAAGAAACTTTCTAACTGATTGGCAGATACTTTTGTTAAATCCATACAGTCATTGGCTAACAGTTGATATAAGAATGCCCCAATAAAGGAATCTCCGGCCCCTGTTGTATCAAATACATTGACCTTATATCCACCAGCCATTACCTTAGATCCATCTTTACGATACATTGCGGCACCATCTTTTCCCATTGTATAAATTAAGTACTGACAACGATCCTTAAAGAAGAAATCCAAAGCATCTTCTATGTTGGTATAGCCACTGATAAATTCTAATTCCTCATCAGATATCTTGATGATATCCGCATATGGCAGAAATTCTAATATAGCGTTTCTACAGTTTTCTTCACTGTCCCAAAGATTCAAACGAACATTTGGATCAAAGCTTACCAGTACATTCTGGGATAATGCCATATTGATTAATTTTTTATGACTTTCCTTCATTGGGCTTTCCACAAGATCCACACTACAGAAATGCAAGATTCCACAATCTTTTAATGCATCTTCTTTCACATCTTCCGGCTTTAAGTTCTTATCTGCACAATCTCTACGATAGAATAAGAAATCACGATTACCATCAGATGCAAGCGATACAAAGGCAAGTGCTGTATCCGCATCATTTGTATGCATGATATCACTTGTATCTAATCCAACATTCTGAAATACCTCCATAATATGATCACCAAAGGCATCATTACCAAGCTGTGTTATAAATTTTGCTTTTCCACCAAGTCTGGCGACACTTGCGGCTACATTTGCCGGTGCACCACCAGCTACCCTTTTAAAACGTACGACGTCTTTTAAACGCTGGCCTTTTTTTTCAGGAATAAAATCAATCAATGCTTCTCCGATTGCACATAACTTTTTCATCTTCATACCCTCATTTCGTTTCGATTTGAATTTTGCCTAATTCATAGAAATGTACATTTCCATCCATGGCAGTTTCCATAAAGCGGATCTGATTATCCTCATGTGTGGTATAAACACGGGAAGTAAAGACAATTGCTCCATCATTCACAAAGATTTCAAGTGAAGATGTATCTGCATATACCAATATATTTTTGATATCCTCCACTTCCACATATCGTTTATCTCTGCCATATCCACAGGCATCAAATGATAAACATAACAGGTGTTTTTCTATATCGTAGGATAAACAGGCTCCTTTTCTTAATTGTAGCACAAAGTTATCCTGCTTCTCAATATCGATTGCCATTTCATAGCAATCAGCTAATAATTCTAAATCATTAAATGCTTTTACAGTAGATGTATAAGAAGAAGTGCGTAACTGATGCAGTTCTTCAACTGGTGTTTGATAGATTACACCAGTTTTGCTTGTAAGTACACGTGGCAGTGTTAAGGCATGCTGCCAGCCGTTTTCTGTTGTTGGATTGGTATAATCAATATCTGGTAAACCCATCCAGCCAATCAGTATTCTTCTCCCTTTTTCATCCTCAAAACTTTGAGGCGCATAGAAATCAAATCCATAATCTAATTCACAGAAATCTTTCATGGTATATGTTTCATTATCAAAATCAACATGCATTGGAAAATATCCACACTGATATACATTTTGATAATGATAGCCCTTTTGTGACAGTCCCTGTGGACAGGTGATCATAAACTGTTCTCCATCTAAATCAAATAAATCCGGACATTCCCACATATAACCAAAATTTTCTTTTTCAAAACGCATTTTATAAGACCAGTCTTTTAAATTACTGCTTTCAAATACAAGGACGCATCCATGAGATGTAAGATCTCTTGCGCCTAATACCATATAATATGTATCCTTTTGTTTATAGATTTTAGGATCACGTACATGGCAGCTCATATCTTGAGGATAATCGCTGTTTGTCATCAGCCATTCTTTATCTGATAAATGAATGCCATCTTTACTTTCCACATGAATCAGATTCTGTTCTCTTCCTGCATTTATAAAATCATAATCCTGATCCATTAATTTTACATTACCGGTATAAAAATAGTGAATGGTATCATCTTCGATGAAAGCAGAGCCGGAATAGACTCCACGTTCATCACATCTGCTGTCTGGAAATAGAACTGGCTCTTCCTGTTTAAAGTGCAACAGATCTTTGCTTGTCATATGTCCCCAAAGCTTTGTTTTTCCTTCCACATCAAAGGGGGAGTATTGATAATAGATATGATAGATACCATGATATTGGCATAAACCATTAGGATCATTTACCCATCCACTGTCTGGCATGATATGATAACCCAGATGCCATGGATCATTTGCGACCTTATTTCTTAATGCTTCATGTTGTTTATATAACGCTTCATATTCAGCTTTATTCATTGCTAAATCTTTATTTAACAATTCTGAATGCTTCCTCTCCATGTTCTACATTTCCTTTCGCATTAATTTCTATATGCTGCCCTTCGCTTAGATTAGTCACAACCACTGGTGTTTCTACAGAGAAACCTTCATTCTTTACTGCTTCAATATCAAAGGATAACATCAATGTACCTTTTGTAATTTCACTACCTTGTTCTACATAAGTTGTAAAATGTTTACCATCTAATTGTACAGTATCAATACCACAGTGAATCAATAGAGATACACCAGATGTTGTTGTAATACCGATTGCATGTTTTGTTGGGAATACGAATTCTACTTTACAATCTTCAGGTGCGTATACTTTTCCATCTTTTGGTGTCACAACAATACCATTACCCATGGTTTTCTGAGCAAATACAGGATCACTGCTTTCACTCACTGGTTTTACATCACCATCTAATGGTAAAGCAACACTTACATTTTCCATAGATACTTCTTTTACTTCTTCTTTTGTTTCTTCTTCAGGCAAGCTGATCTGTTCATTTGTTCCTGCGATTGCTGCCTGTTTTGCGGCATCACGTTTTCCTAATACCAATGTTAATACAAATGCAATGACCATAGAAATAATCAAACCGATGGCAAAATCTAACCAGTGACTTGGATGTACGGAAATAAAGCCTGGAATACCAGCAGCACCTAATGCAATTGCCAACGTTTTTGTAAATGCAATCCATGCACTACCGCATGCACTACCGATACATGCTGCGATAAATGGATAACGAAGTTTTAAGTTTACACCGAACATAGCAGGTTCTGTAATACCTAATAATGCAGAGATACCAGATGCAGAACATAATGATTTAATTTTTTCGTTCTTAGTAATCAATAATACGGCAAGTACTGCAGCACCCTGTGCAACATTACTCATAGATGCTGTTACGAAGATAAAGCTTCCACCAGTTGTAGCAGCGTCAGCAATCAACTGTGTTTCTATTGCGATAAAGCTGTGGTGCATACCTGTAATAACGATAGGTGCATAGAAGCCACCAAAGATGGCACCACCAACAAAGCCCAATGTATTATATACCCATGTAATACCAGCAGAGATTCCATCACCTAAACTACGCATTGCAGGACCTACAAATAAGAATGTTAAGAAGCCTGTGATAATAATAGCAAGTAATGGTGTTGTTAAGTTATCTAACCAGCTTGGTGTAATCTTGTGTAATTTCTTTTCAATTGTAGCTAAAATCCAAGATACCAATAATACTGGAAGTACTGTTCCCTGATAACCAATTGCCGGAATACTTAATCCAAACAGATCCCATACAGGCGCTGTAAATTCAGGTTTACCTAAGTTATAAGCATTTAACAGATCAGGATGAACCATGATCATACCCATAGCAGCACCTAGGAATGGATTCCCTCCAAATTTCTTTGTAGCACTAAATCCAATCAATACTGGCAAGAATGTAAATGGTGCATTAGAGAATGTATTTAACATAGTAGCTAATCCACTAAATTGAGGATACATCTGAATCAAAGATGTTTCTCCGCCATTAAAGAATGGAGCACTTAATACATTGTATAATCCCATCAATAAACCACCGGCAACAATTGCTGGAATAATTGGTACGAAAATATCACTTAACAGTTTTACAGCACGCTGTACATAGTGTCCGCTTTGTTTTGGTTCTTCTTTCGCTGGACCCTCCTGTCCACTGTTTCCAAGTACGTTGTTAACTTCATCGCATACCTGATTTACAGTTCCTGCGCCAATAATGATTTGATACTGTCCATTAGTTGAGAATGTTCCCTTTACAATATCCATAGCATCTAAAGCTTTTTCATCGACTTTAGATTCATCCTGTAATACGAAACGTAGACGAGTAGCACAGTGTGCAACAGAGTTGATGTTAGATTTCCCTCCAACCGCTTGAACGATTGCTTTGGCATCATTTGTGTAATTCATAAGAAATTCCTCCTTTTTTCTTTGTGGTACCGGTTCCTTACAATTAGAGTATAAAGCGGTTACAGTCATTTGTCAATACTTTGTTTAAAATATTTTAATAAAAGGTTTATTCGTTATGATATACATTGTGGTATCGGTATTACAAATTGTTTCATATTTGTTTAAAACATAAAAAAAACTGATGGTATGCATCAGCCATACTTTATCCAGTGCTTCTCTATAATAATCATAAAAAGCATCCTTAAGATGCTTTCTTTCTTGCTTTCTTTACTTTATACAACTGATAATCTGCTTCTTTCAATAAGGCTTCAACATCCTTTTGTGGCGTAGCCTGATAGGCATGCCCATAAGAAACGCTGAGAATATCTTCGATTGGAGAAGCGTGGTGTGCAATTTGTTTACCTCTGAAATCTGTTTTGACATGATTCAAGAAGTCTAGTACAGTATCTTCACTTACATTGATAAAGATTACCACAAATTCATCTCCACCATAGCGAAATGGCAAGATATCTTCTTGCGCATATCGAATCAAAGTCTTGCCAAATTCAATCAGTGCCTGATCTCCCATCTGATGACCATAGCGATCATTATATTCTTTAAAATAATCGATATCCAACATCGCAAATGCTAAAGATTTTGCTTTTTGCACTCTTTCATTCTTTAACATATGATTGAAACTTCGTCGATTGGCAGTACTTGTTAAATCATCGATATTCATCATATATTCTAACTGTTCGTTTTCTTTCTTTAGATCATTTTGTTTTTCCTTTGCACGATGTAATTCAATTTTCGTATATAAACCTGCACTGTATGTTGCCTGCTCCATATCTTCTATCGCCATGGTGATATGATAAAAACGCTCATAGGCCTCAATCAGTTCATCATGCAAATCAAATATTTTACAATACTTGATCATCAGCTTATGTATTTCCCTTAATGCCTTTACATCCTCATCTTCATTTACTTCTAAGAGAATTTCCAGACATCTTGCAGCATAGTCTTTATTTTTCAATACAAGGAAATCCATACAGATATTTATAAAAAGTTGATATACCAGCAACAGATCTTCCATTTCTTTTTCCATTTCAAATAAAGCATCACTTTTCTGATAGAATATATCCAACTGATGATCAGAAAGCGCACCAACAGCTTCACTGTATAAACGCATAAACTGCATACCTGGTGTGTAATACTGTTGATCAATTTCATCAAATGCTTTTAAATAATTATGTAGATCATCTATGCGATGACTTCGATGACAACAATGGCACAGATTGGTTAATGCGACTGCTTTGGAATATCCATTCTTATCACTGCCTTTTAAAACAGCGTAACTCTTTTTATAATAATGCAGCGCTTTTTCAAAATCTTTCTTTCCTTCAAAACAATCCGCAATATTATTATAGGCGGCTGCCATAAATGCTATATTTTGTTGTTCCTCTGCCATCGTTAAAGATTTCAGATAGTCATCCATTGCGCTAAATTCATCATTGATAGAACAATAAAACATTCCCAGGTAATTATATATTCTGACAAGCAGGTCCTGATAATTCATCGTTTCACCCAAGGTTTTGGCACGATTCAGATATAAGATACAGGAATCATTATTACGCATTGCCAGATAATAATCGCCTAAAAAGGTATAAGAAAACGCCAGCGCATAGCTGTCATTTTCTAATTTGGCTTTCTCTGTCAAGGTATAGCATAACTCCTTTTCAAGTTTTAAATCATACATGCGCACCTTTAGAATCATTTGCTCGATTTCTTCTATGCTTTTTTGTTCATATTGTACATCTGCCATGTTATCCCCCCTATCCTTTTACATTTCTTTAATACTATCTCCCTGTAATAGCTCATAACCAACAATTTGTACCTTTGGTACAGGTTCTTCTTTTAAAAGCTTACTCATGGTTTCTGCTGCGATATAACCGGCTGTATCACTGTCATAACGTATTGTGGTAAGTTTTGGTGTTAATAATGAACTGATTTCATATCCACCAAATCCCACTAGTGATATATCTTCGGGTATTCGTAAACCTTTTTCCTGTATTGCTTTATATGCGCCAAATGCCAGACGATCTGTCGCCGCAATGATCATATCTGGAATGCGTTTCATCAATAATTTTTTTACTTTTTCATATGCAACATCAAAACTGAAATCTGCATGCAGCAATTCTATCTTTGTGACACCTTTATGCTTTAATCCATCTAAAATGCCCTTTTTTCTTTCTACACCAACTGCCTGATCACTTTCCATCACACCGATATACACAATATCTCGATGCCCTTTTTCTGCTGCTAATTCACCAACTTTAATCCCAGCATGATAATCATCATATAGAATAGAGATACCATCTTTAAATTTTTGTCCAACAAACACAACAGGCAGATCCATTTTTTTCACTAGCGCACAATGTGCTTCACTTACCTGTGTCGCAATCAAAATGATACCATCTACATTCATACGCCATAGACTTTCCATATATTTCAGTTCCAGCTTTTCATCATGATCCGTATTGATCACCAGGGACATATAATTTTCTTTGCGTAGATAATCGTCAATTGCCATCATTGTACGGGAAGTAACTGTTGAATCAAGACATGGTGCTATCACACCGATGATACGGCTTTGTTTCGCTTTTAAACTTTGCGCAAAAGCATTAGGTTCATAATTATATTTTTCAATAATGCTTTTTATTTTTTCTCTTGTTTCATCCTTTACATATCCGCCGTTAAAATAACGGGAAACGGTGCTTTTTGTAACACCGCTCATATCAGCGATATCCTGCATCGTCATTTTTTTCTTCATACTAAAACCATCCTTCTCACGTAAGTTCATTATAAGACAACTCTGCAACTTTTACAAACCTATTTTTGTAGCATATCCTACAAAATCGTGTTACACTATGAATCATATGGAGGTCATATCTATGTATACTTTTGAATTTCTTAAAGAACATGAATTATCTAATGTTATTAATATTATCAGCCAGCGTATTCAATGGATGGATGAAAAAGGCATGAAACAGTGGAATCAGGGAGATTATCTGTCTTTTTATTCTTCAGACTATTTCTTGAAGCATCTTCAGAAGCAAGAAATACTGGGTATGAAAGAGGATGGACAAATTATTGGCATCGTTGGCTTTTTTCATGATGATGAGCGCTGGGATCATGATGATGCCTATATGTATTTACATCATCTTGCGACTTTACCATCTTATCATGGTGTCGGTGCCTTATTTGTGAAAGCTTGTGAAGATATCGCAAAGCAGATGGGAAAAAGAGGTATACGCTTAGATTGTCAGAAAGGTAATGATGCTATTCATCGCTTTTATGATGATATGGGATATATTAGCAAAGGTGAATTCACCTCGGGTGAATATATCGGTATTCGTAAAGAAAAATTATTAAGATAATTAAATTTTTTTATACTGCATCAGTTCACTGATGCTTTTTTCATATCGAAGACTATGTGTTTTTTCTTGCTTTTCCTTATAGAAACACTTATCATAAAAGAAATGAGGTGGAAAACATATGGAAAATATTCATACTTATATCAAATGGCGCGGGGATCTGCCATTTTCTAAAGCCCCTTTGAATGAAGCAGATAATCTTGCTTTCTGCTGTTTATCCTATATACGCTTTCAAGGTGTTTTTGCATTAACGCATAAAAAATCAATAACGATCAGGGAAGCATATGAAAAATTTATGACATTAGAAAATCAGGTGTATCGAACAGAAGATGATTTGGTTTTATTTGAGTTAATGGCACATAGTGTTCGTTACCAAAATGTAAAAATACATGCCTATGTTGATCATATTGATGAACAACTGCAAAAGCAGTTCTCTGCATTGACTTTACAATTCTATGGACCACATTGCTATGTGGCATTTCGAGGTACGGATAATACATTAGTTGGATGGAAAGAAGATTTCAATATGACCTTTATGGAAACTGTTCCCAGTCAAAAAGAAGCTGTGGAATATTTAAATATGGTCGCTAGTAAACATAAAGGTAAGCTTTATATCGGCGGTCATAGTAAGGGTGGAAATCTTGCGGTATTTGCCAGTGCATTCTGTGAGCCTGAGATACAGGAGCGTATCGTTTCGGTTTATAATAATGATGGTCCAGGTTTTAGTGAACAAGTGCTCAAAAGTGATGGATATCGTCATATGAAAGAACGTGTACAAACATATGTGCCACAATCCAGCATAGTGGGTATGTTGTTGAATCATGAAGAAATGATTCATGTTGTAAAAAGTACACAGATTTCTTTGTGGCAGCATGATCCCTACTCATGGCAGATTATGGGACCTGATTTTCAATACTTGGAAACCATTGATACCTCTAGTCAATTGATGGATAAAACAATGAAAAACTGGTTATCTGGATTAACTTTTGAACAACGTGCTGCTTTTGTGGATACGATGTATGATATCTTTCATTCTACCAATGCGAAAAGTTTAAAAGAACTAAAAGAAAATAAGATCAAGAATATCGCTATATTATTAAAAGCCTTCTCTAATACAGACGCAAATACACGTAAAATGATGAATGATACCCTTTCTGCTTTCTTTTCCAGCATGAAAGATGCGGTGGAGGAAATGTTACCAAAAGAAGATAAATAGATATTTAAAACAAAAATGGACAGAATTCTGCCCATTTTTTACTCTAATATTCCTCCATGAAAATAACATTCATACGTTTTCTCATCTTCATATAGTATGACTTCTTTCCCCTGGAAATAATTAATCGCCCTTGGCTTGAACATTATTAAATTTAACAAACTTGAATTTATTACTTGTCCTTAATTTTAAAATTTTCATAAAGAAATTTTATATATTTATCTCTTTCTTCTGTAGTTAATTCTCTGCTAAAGGAATTTATCCCATTTTCTTTTCTTTTTTCTCCATCTGTATAAACAGTTATCCACGCTAATAATTTTTGATCATTAAGTGCTTCTAACTCTTCCATTGTAACTTTTATATCATTTCTTTTTTTCTTATGTTCTTTTATATAGTATAAGTCACCATCTACGAAACCATAAGATATTTCTTTTAAGTTATTTAATTTATTGTGATTTTCTAAATAAAATTTCTCTAATCTTGTTTTGAACGATTCAAGGATAATAGTGTAATTTATATCGTTATAAGCAATGAAGTATGGTTTTTCTCTTCCAATTATAAAAGCATCATCATCAAATACTGCTTCTACAGTATAACAATCTTCATCCTCATATAAGTTAAAAAGTAATGTAGAAAATTTTGATGAATTGTTTTCAAGAATTTGATTATACAAATCCTCTAATGTTTCTTTTCTTTCTTTACCTTTAAGCATATTCAATAATCCCATTTTCATCTCTCCATTCTTAATCACTAATTCTAATTTTTTCGATTTTTATTATACCCTGCGAAACCCTTATCTTCCATATATTTTTTTCAAACAATCTGCCGGTAAAATCACCATACTTCTAAACTATCTTCCACATGAATTCAACAAACTGGAAGTTGTCACTTACACTTAATAGTAAACAAACTATATCCACTTAATACAATATACATGGGAACCACTATATATAATGTTATGTCTGCATATCCATTGAAACTTGAAAAACAGTATGGTAACGCACAAACATTTATAAAAAAATGAATGATAATAGGAATCCATATGTTATTCGACTTCTTATAAACCGTACCAAGAAAAATCCCCATTCCAATCATCCAAATAACTTTACTTACTATTATAATCATTGGTTGATTCATAACTTCTAAAATATGCCCCAATCCAAAAATAACGGACGATAGAACAACAGCAATCAATGTTTGATTTTTGTTATTATAAAATATCTTTTCAATCAGATTTAATAACAGACCTCGTATATATAATTCTTCAACTATCGCCACACCAATATAATATATCACTCCTTCTACAAGAACCTTTATTATTGAAGGATGTTTATCAAATGGTCTTAGACCTACATAAAATGCAACAAATCCAATAAAAGCCACTACAATACCAATAACTCCATATTTCTTCAAGCCATTAACTAATCCCACTTTTGTAAATCCTAATTTCCATTGCGGACATAACTTTTTTAAATATACAAAACTTATGATACCAATAATAATGAAATTCATCATCATTGTAAAGTAATAGGGTTCAATATCTGCAATTTCAACATGAACAAAAAATACACTTGGAATTCCTGTAATTTCCATCAACGCAATTAATATCGTCAATATTGCAATCAACACATTTTGTTTTGCTTTCATAAATCTATCATATCCCCCTACAACTTTTAATTTGTTCTTGACTTCATTATACTTCATTCACCCATGAAAATATAGCACAAATTTTTGAAATATCTCGTCTATAACAACTTTGAAATCGTATAATAGCAGCATTTTGAGGGTAGCTTAAATATCTCTGCAATATATAAGAAACATTCCCATTATATTATTGGACGTTCTGATGCACATGGGAACAGCAGACGAAAAACGGGCATTTACGACCTAACGGATACTCGGTATCTTTCGCTTATGTATATTCTTTTTTTTCTTCGCCATAACAAGTTATTTTCAAGCAAGTAACTCTCGTTTATAAGTCTTGCTACTTTTGGGTTTTTAAATGCAAGAGTACCACTTCACTTTGACTGCCAATACGCATAGGAAATCCCCATGTGCCATAGCCTGAGGAAACAATCATCGGATAAGGTGATGAATACCTTCCATAGATATGTGGAAATGCGATACTGGTAAAAAGATTGTTGGGGAAAATTTGTCCATTATGGGTATGTCCACTAAACTGGATATCCACTAGATGTTCCTCATCGGTTAAAGGACGATGATCCATTAACAAAACAGGTAAGGTGGTTTGCGGTATAATTTGCGATAAAGGTTTTCTTCCGACTTTTTTATCATTACGACCTGTAATGATCAGCTGTTGATCAAAGACAACACTTAGATCCTGTAAGAGTATTACACCGCTTTCTTTCATTTGATTTAAAAAGAATGCCTTTTTGGAAGATAGCTGTTCATGATTTCCTTCAATGTAATATATTGGTATTTGATAAGTTTTTACCAGTTGATAAAGTGCCTCCATATCTTGTACTCTGGTAGATTCATCAAATAAATCACCTCCAATCAGGATGGCGTCCACATGTTTTTCTTTCGCGATATCAAACAACGCTTTTAGTTCTGGCTGTTTCACACTGGTAGATATATGTAAATCACTCACTGCTAGAAAATCAACATCTTTTTGTAAAGCGGGGATCATCTGGATATATTCTTTTATAGAAATCGTTTTTCCTTGATAGATGCCATAACTGCCAGTGATTATAGCTAAGATTAAGGCTATGATAAAGCTTGTTTTATAGGCGAAGCGCTTATGAAAATGTATGTACAAACGTTCAATCAGTGAGGTAATGAATAAGAAGATAACACCTAAAAAAAAGTAGGTACAAAGATATAATATCCCATCAAATAAAAAGGTATTGGTAATTTGATAAAAATGAAAAGAAAAACGAAGGATCATGAGTAGCGATATGATTGTTGCGCATATTAAAAAGATTGCCTTTTTATGTGCATGAGAAAAGCAACGCATACAGAATGTATATAATATATAAAAAATCAACATCATCAAACAAAGACACATGATGAGAAACAAAACCATCATAAAACGACCCCCTTTAGCCTTATCATCATATCATAAAACAAGTAAGTTTCAGCTTACAAATTTGTCATTTCTGGTTAAGAAACACTTTGGAAATCGACATATTTAAATGTATGTAAAATATACAAAAATGAAAATCATGAAAGTGCACGTCATTGGTTGAATTGTATGTCAATGCGTGATATTATACTAATAGTTGAAAATTCAACTAATTGAATAACGAGGAACAAAAACTATGGAAAGTAGCAATTATTTATTGATGAACAATTCAATTCTGTATCGTTGTGCCCAGAAGTTTTATGATAAACAACTGGAGCATTATCAGATAGGTGCAGGACAGATTCTGTTTCTGATCATGATCTATGAAAATGAAGGTATCACAATGCAAAATCTTGCATGTAAAGGTGCATTTGATAAAGGAACGATCACAAAAGGGATACAGAAGCTTGAAGAATTAGGCTATGTAAAAAGTGTTCCCGGCAAAGATGATAAACGTGTTCGCCAGTTATATACAAGCGATAAAACGAAGAATATCATCTCTGAATTATACCTGATCAGAAGACAATGGTGGGAACGTTTAACAAAAAATCTGAGCCAGGAAGAAATTGATTTATTTGAAGAAGTTCAAGCAAAAATCACACAGAACGCAATGCAATATGATGTTGAAGAAGATGAAAACAGTTTAAAAATCTTTGGTATGCAGAAGTTAACACTACTTGATTATCCAGGAAAAATGGCATGTACGATTTTTACAGGGGGATGCAATTTCCGATGCCCATTCTGTCATAATGGCGATCTGGTATTTTTACCAGAAAATATGGCAGAAATGAATGTCGAGGATATTCTATCATTCTTAAAACGTCGTGTTTCTATATTAGAAGGTGTTTGTATCAGTGGTGGAGAACCGCTTCTTCAGGCACAGTTAACGCCGTTTCTAAGAAAAGTGAAAGCACTTGGATATCAGATCAAGCTTGATAGCAATGGCACCAATCCTGATAAGCTGAAAGAGCTTGTGGATGAAGGATTGATTGACTATGTGGCCATGGATATTAAAAACGATCCTGAGCATTATGCAGAAACAGCCGGTATTCATTCTATTGACATGACTCAAATTGAAAAGAGTGTGCAATATTTGATGCAGGGAAACATCCCTTATGAGTTTAGAACGACAATCGTAAAGGAGTACCACACAAAGGAAACAATGGAAGCGATTGGAAAATGGTTAAAGGGAGCAAACGCATATTATCTTCAAAATTTTGAAGATGGCGAATGTGTGATCAAGAAAGGGCTGCATGCCTGTGAAAAAGAAGAATTAGAAACTTTTGCACAGATTGTGAGAGCCTATATACCAAATACAGCGATACGCGGGATATGAAAGGAAGCATGACTATGTACAATGTAATTAAAAGAGATGGAAAAGTTGCAGACTTCAATATTACGAAGATTGCAAGTGCAATCACGAAAGCATTTGAAGCACAGGGAAAACAGTTTCATCCAAGTGTGATCGATATGATGGCACTACGTGTCACAAGTGATTTTGAGCCAAAAATTAAAAATGATAAAATCGCAGTCGAAGATATTCAGGACAGTGTAGAATCTGTATTGATTCAATCTGGATACAGCGATGTTGCGAAAGCATATATTTTATATCGTAAACAGCGTGAAAAAATCCGTAATATGAAGTCTACGATTTTAGATTATAAAGATTTAGTGGACAGCTATGTAAAAGCTACAGACTGGCGTGTAAAAGAAAACTCCACAGTTACTTATTCTGTTGGCGGTTTGATTTTAAATAACTCTGGTGCAATTACCGCAAACTACTGGTTATCTGAAATCTATGATGATGAAGTTGCACAGGCACACAAAAACGGCGATATGCATATCCATGATTTAAGCATGTTAACTGGATATTGTGCAGGCTGGAGTTTAAAACAGCTGATTCAGGAAGGCTTAGGCGGTGTTGTTGGCAAGATTACCAGCAAACCAGCAAGTCATTTGGCTACTTTATGTAATCAGATGGTAAACTTTTTAGGTATCATGCAGAATGAATGGGCTGGTGCACAGGCGTTCTCATCTTTTGATACATATCTTGCGCCATTTGTGAAAGTAGATAATCTAAGTTATGATCAGGTCAAAAAATGCATAGAGTCTTTTGTCTATGGTGTTAATACACCAAGTCGCTGGGGTACACAGGCACCTTTCTCAAATATTACATTAGATTGGACCGTACCTAATGATTTAGCTGAATTAAACTGTATCGTTGGTGGAAAAGAAGTTGACTTTAAATATAAAGATTGTAAAAAAGAAATGGATATGATCAACAAAGCATTCATCGAAATTATGATTGAAGGCGATGCACATGGACGTGGTTTCCAATATCCAATTCCAACATATTCTATTACCAGTGATTTTGACTGGTCAGAAACAGAAAACAACAAACTGTTGTTTGAGATGACTGCAAAATATGGTACTCCTTATTTTTCAAACTATGTAAACAGTGATATGGAGCCAAGTGATGTTCGTAGTATGTGCTGTCGTTTACGTTTAGATCTTCGTGAATTAAGAAGAAAATCTGGTGGTTTCTTTGGTAGTGGTGAAAGCACAGGCAGCGTTGGTGTTGTAACTATCAATATGCCAAGAATTGCCTACTTGTCAGAAAGCAAAGAAGATTTCTATAAACGTTTAGATCATTTGATGGATGTTGCTGCACGTTCCTTGAAGGTAAAACGTAGTGTAATTACAAAACTGTTAGATGAAGGTTTATATCCTTATACAAAACGTTATTTGGGAACCTTTAACAATCACTTCTCTACTTTAGGGTTAATTGGTATGAATGAAGTTGGTTTAAATGCGAAATGGCTGCGTAAAGATCTGACACATACAGAAACACAGGAATTCGCAAAAGAAGTCTTAAATCACATGCGTGAGCGCCTAGTGATTTATCAGGAAGAATACGGTGATTTATATAACCTGGAGGCAACACCTGCAGAATCTACAACATATCGTTTAGCAAAACATGATAAAGAACGTTATCCGGATATTATTACAGCTACAGAAGAAGGCAATACCCCATACTATACCAATAGTTCTCACTTGCCAGTTGGTTATACAGAAGATATCTTTGACGCTTTAGATGTTCAGGATGAGTTACAGACACTTTATACATCAGGTACGGTATTCCATGCCTTCTTAGGTGAAAAGCTTCCAGACTGGAAAGCAGCAGCTTCTTTAGTTCGTAAGATTGCACAGAATTATAAACTGCCTTATTATACATTATCCCCAACATACTCTATTTGTAAGAGCCATGGATATATCAATGGTGAACAATATACCTGCCCAATCTGTGGAGGTAAAACGGAAGTATGGAGCCGTATTACAGGATACTATCGTCCAGTACAGAACTGGAATGAAGGTAAATCCCAGGAATATAAAGAACGTAAAGTATATGATATCGGACATTCTGTATTAAAAGGCAGAGATGCATTAGCTGGAGAACCACAGGTAGAAGATACAAATAAACCAGCAATCAAGGATGGTAAAATTCTGTTATTTACTACCAAGACATGTCCAAACTGCAAGATTGCCACAACATGGTTATCCAATGCCAATATCGCTTATGAAAAGATTGACGCAGAAGAAAATCGTGAATTAACACAAAAGTTTGCTGTCATGCAGGCACCTACACTTGTCGTTGTTAACAATGAAGATTATGAAGTGTATGCCAATGCAAGTAATATTCGTAAATTCATCGATCAGCAAATGTAATCAAAACATAATAAAACCGTGTATCTAATGTGGGATGCACGGTTTTTTTCATCTCTATAACAACTGTTCTAGTCCTTCTTTATTCAATAAGATCAGTGTATGTCCTTCAATACGGAAATAACCTTCCTTTTCCATACGTTTGATTTCCTGATTCAAAGAAGATCGGGATACATGCAATGTATTGGCCCATATCGTTTGTGATTTAGGCAATGGAATACGTTCATTTTGTCCCAGATTATTCATACTGACCAACCAGAAAGCAACACGCTGGGCAATGGTTTGATAATACAAACAGTTCAATAATGCTTGATTCTTCATTCCCCGTTTGGATATATAAAGCATAAACGCATACATCATATCATGATCTTCTTCCAGCATACGCTCAAAAACAGAAGTTGAAATCCAAGCAACTTCTGTTTTTTTCACAGCCACTAAAGAGTAGGTATATAATTTTTTTCCAGTAAAATAAAGGAACTCAGGAAATACATCATTGTTTTCAAAGTATGCACAGCATACCTCATTTCCATTTACAGTATATTTCTCCGCCTTTAAACACCCATCCACAACAATTCCAAATTCATCTATGGTTGAGCCAATGGGATGAATTACATGTGCTGTTTTATAGGTTTCAAAGCGCAGATATTTTGCATAGGTCTTATGATGCAGACATTGATAAGCAAATGTTGTTTTCAATAGAGTTCCTCCTTACGTTTATTAAGCTAGCGTCTGATCTAAGAAATCACAGACATCATCGTAATCCCGTTCTCCATTGAAACGCTGTACTTCTTTACCACCTTTATATACTGCCACAACAGGAATACCCTGTACATGACAAGCTTCTACGATATCTTTATTTTCATCTACATTGACATAACAGATATGGAAGGCATCATCAAATTCTTCTTTCAATGCTTCTTCCAATACCGGGTGAAGAGCTTTACAGTGAACACAGCGTTCTGCGCCAAATAATACCAATACTGGTTTATCTGTTGCTTTCAATACCTTTTCATTCCAGTCAGAAATAGAATTTACTGGTTTAAATACATCTGTATCTACGGTAAATACTTTTTCACGTTTGCTCATATCTTCTTCATCATCTGTCGCAACACATAATGCAACATCTGCATAATATGGAAGTGTGCCTTCTACATCAATGACTTTCTTCGCACCAAATGCGCCAGCACCTGGTACACGATATGTCGTATTATCAATGCGTTCAATTGCTACTTCTGTAGGTTTTGGTTCTTGTGGTACATAGTCGTATGGATAACGGTATGCACGATAGATCATATTATTCTTTGGTCCGGTTTCATTGTGAGTATAATATGGTGAAATCCATTCCCAGACGATTTCATGATCTTTCGTTACTTCTATTATACGACCATCGCTTCCCTCTGTCACTAGGGTATTTCCATTTGGCAAACGCTGAGCGCTTGATACATATGGACTATAGAACTTGCTGGCATCTGTTGGAATGGCATTGCCTAGTTCTTTTGGTGTTAATTTCCATACGATTTCTAATGTAACCGGATTGAATTCCAATACACGGCTGTAGTCACGAAGTGCATTCTTTGAACCATTTTTTGATCCAGGGTTTGGCGTACCATAGCCTCCCCATCCACCATTATCAAATACCAATAAGTTTCCTTCACCAGGCAAGCCTTTTGGAATCATGTGGAAGTGGTGCTGTCCAATAATCCATCCAAGTTTCTTCAATTCTGGAGTTGCGTTGAAATCTGGACCGATTTTCCATACGATCTTACCTGTTTCTTTATCCAAAATTGCTAAGATGTTTGCCTCACGGCAGTCAAAGATGATATTGTCTGGTTTAAAACGAAGATCGCCTTGATCATACCATTTATTTGGTCCTAAATAGCTCATACAGTTTACATGCAGATAATCACCGACACCACCATCAGATGAACGCATATTTGGATCACGTGATAAAATATTCAATGCGGCTTCGTCAAATCCTAATTCATCAAAGTGATCTGTAATAGACCATTTCCATAAGATATTGCCTTCCCAGTCAACTTCAATCATGCAGTCATCCAATAATTTTTTATCTGAAATTTTTGGATTATGCAATGTCTGATGTACCAGAATTAATGTATTGCCTTCCAATGGTTTCGCGTCCATACCAGGTACATAATATCCAACAGGATTGCCTTCACGCTGATAATCGTGGTGCTGACGAGCCATCCAGCGATGATCTCTGCCTGGGTCATTGATTTCTTCAAATTTATCGAATTCCCATACGATGTTTCCATCATAATCAATTTCAATCAGATTGACACCATCCTGCATACCATAGTCTGGATGACGATATCCACTTAATCCCATGACATATCCACCAGGTAATAATTTTGGTGGCATTGCATGCATATTCCATCTTCTGATTTCATTTCCATTCATGTCAAACAACAATACACCATCATTGATCAATGGTACGATTGTGTACCCATTCCAGCATTTTTCTGGATTATAAACTGTAACTCCGTGTGGGAAAACTGTAGGCTGTCCCATAATTCATTCCTCCATTCTTTCCTATTTTTCAATCTTTATTAATTTACCGTTTTCATAATATGCATAAGCAGGTGATGTCGTTAAGCCAATGCGATCAAACAACAATGTCTGGCGTGTAACATCCTGACGAATGATGCGGTATTCATCTTTTAACTGTTCTTCCATCTTGCTAAGTGCATCAATTTGTGCTGATTCATATGGATTGTAGAACATGAATACAACTTTACCACTGTCTGGTGTTAAAATCGCATCGATCTGTTTCTTTTCTTTTACATATCGCTCACTTGCTGTTGCGGCGATGGCTCCATCTGCTGCAGATGTAACGACCTGACGTAAGAAGGTCTGTGTACAATCTCCGATTGCATAAATGCCTGCTACATTGGTTTCTTTCTTTTCATTGACTTCGATATAGCCTTTTTTATCACATGCTACAAGGTCTTTGACAAAATCTGTTTGTGGTACCATTCCTACAAAGAAGAAGATACCATCTGCTTTAACTTCTTCACTTGTATTGGTCACAACGTTTTTAATAACCAATGATTCCACTTCATCTTTACCTTTGATTTCCTGTAACGTGGAGTTCCATACAAATTCGATCTTCGGATTATGGAATGCTGTTTCTGCAGCTACTTCGTTACAATCTAGATGACCTTCTTCATGTAAAACGATAATTGTTACTTTATTCGCAAAGTTGGTCAGATAATCAGCTTCTTCAATCGCCTGATCACCTGCACCTAAGACGTAAATATTTTTACCTTTGAAGAACTCAGCATCACATGTTGCACAATAAGCAACACCATGTCCTGCAAATTCTATTTCTCCTGGAATACCTAAGATTCTAGGCTTTGTGCCCATATCCAGTAATACACAGTTTGCTTCAAAATCGCCACGACGTTTTGTATGAATCAGAAAGTTTCCGTTTTCCATTTTTTCAATACTCGTTACCGTTGTACGTTTAAATTCATTGGTTGCATAGCTTTGCGCATGTGCTCTGAATTTCTCCATCAACCCAGCTCCACTATCAGATATCGTACCGGGATAGTTACGGATTTCTCTTGTATCATTGATACGTCCACCATAACTTCCTTTTTCAATTAACAGCGTTTTTCGCTGTGCTCTGCCTGCATAGATTGCTGCTGCTAAACCAGCAGGGCCTCCACCAATAATAATAACATCATACATCTCGTTCATTTTTCACCACTCCTTTGCATGCGCTAAATGTTTCAGATGTCTTGACTTTTCCTTTTTTCTGCCCAGACCACATACCCAGGCAATACATATTACTGTTAAAATCAAACAGTAAGATGAGGAAATAAAGATTTGAAATGGTGTTACAAGCGGCAATATGCTGTTTTTCGCGGCCATTTCCTGTATTACTGTAACAGCACCCATCACGAATGCGGAATTGATCGGAATAATCGCAGTCACATTGGTTGCCATAGCAGTCAAAAGAATACTTCGTCTACTGGCTGGTATATCTGCTTTCTGTCCTACTTCATCCGCTACATCTTTAAACATCAGGATAGAAGGTAGTACACAGCCTGCCAAAAGAATATTTACGATACCAACACCAGCTGCAATGATAGCTTCTGCACCAGTTGCACTTTGAATCAGTTTCCTTGATGATAAGAAATCACAGCATTTCCGCATCATACCGCCTTCTACTGCAATCTGAATCAGACCATACAGCAGAATCGTCGACAGAATGATATCTGTCATACTGGATACCCCATCAAAGAATACCCCATGTACCTGTTGTGCCTGGCTATCAATCATAATCAAATCCTGTAACTGGAATACACCAGTCACAAGTCCAATAACGATACCAGTTAAAATCCCACCAGATACACCAACAAACAGATCACTTGTTTTAAAGCAGATAATCAGCATAACAAGAATCGGTATTAGCATAAACAAACCTTTTACATTGGATAATGCCTGTGCCTGTGCGATATCACCATTGCCTCCACCATTTCCTCCAGTTAACAGGAAGATCACAGCTGACAAAATACCTGCTGCCGCAATATAAGGAAGACGTTCTTTCATCGTTTCAAGCAGATCAGCACTTTTATGTGTTTTCGCATCATGCTGGGAAGCAATCGTGGTATGAATGACCTGAGAACTTGGAGATAATGCATCCCCAAAGAAGATACCACTCATCATACTACCGATTAGAATTGCTGGATTTGCGCCCATCATAATTCCTGCGGGATAAAAGATAGGAATGACTGCAAGTAATGCCGCAATCGGTGCACCAGCTCCCATGGATATAATGGAACAGCCAATAAAGCAGAATACTACAAAGCTGCCGCCATGTAATCCAAGATTGGTACTCAGCCAAATAAATCCACCACCGATTCCCCCGGTAACTAAAAGCTTGGAAAAGATTCCAATAACCATGAATATCAGAATCAGTCGCGCATTTCCATACTGGCCAAGTCCTCTAACAACAGAGCACCAGAACTCACGTTTATTTTTACAAAAGATAAACCCTGTAAAAATAGATAAAACTGCCGCAAGTATTAAAACTTTCATGGAATAACAATGCGTGATAATCATGATGGCACCGCCTAAAATGACGTACAAAACAATCGGCAGGATTGCGAATTCCTGTCTGCCATAAAACTTTAAAATATCTTCATGATCTGTTTTCATTTATTGCACCAGCTCTCTTTTTGACACTCTAATGATAGCACCACTGTTTTTATAAAACTTGTTGGATATCCAACACTTTTGCACATTTTGTGAATAAAATATCAAGTTATTGTGAAAGCGCATACGGACTCATATCAGGAACTGTCCCATTGACCACTTGAACGATTAAAGGAAGCTCCATGGATGTCTTATATTCATTAGAACTCATGAACGTAATCACCTGTGCATCCACATGAACGACTAAAGAAATACGTATCATTGTATTATTGATACCATAGGCCTTTGCCTCAGTTTTTATTTCCCCAGTAACATCGTTCAACATCTTCATACGTACCTTGATCCTTGGTCCATGATCATATAAAAAATACGATTTTGTGAAGTATCCTAAAGGAATTTCATATAGAATACCATCCTCATAAAACACCTCTTTGGTCTTAGGATCCTTTTTGCCATCCTGTGCTGCCAATAAAGATTCATCAATGGTATTTAACGCTGAATACAATATCTGATTCAATCGTTTGGAATCATATTCAATACTAGTCACCTCTTGTGCTTCATTGCGTTCTACCTTTAATAATTCATCACTTTCATATTCCATATCTGCCAATACCTCCTTTACAATATTATTAATCGCAAAGCCTGTATGCTGTTTAGCGATTGCCTGAAGCTGTGGCTCCACAAAAGCATTAAAGGAATGTACCAGATACCATATTGTAAGGATAATGACCATAATCAAAAGTACCAGCTTGGTTTTTTTCGCTTTTATTTTCTTAATTTTTTTCAAGCTATCCTCTTCTTTCTGTATATGCATATCCCTACAGTATATGAAAAAAGGAGATACAAATGTGCATCTCCTAATCAATCATATTATCAAATTTATTAATAGCATCTCCATCGGCAATCAACACGATGTGATCATCTTTTTCAATGGTACATTCAGGTTCTGGACAGACATTTAAGTCCCCAGTCACATGATTTCTGATACCAATGACATTGATACCATATTTTCTTCTTAAATTCAAATCAATCAGTGTTTTTCCTGTCCATTCTTTTGGCGCAGGTATTTCCACAACACTGTATTCACTGTCCAGATCGATGATATCAATGATATTTTTACCAAGAATACCTTTTGCGACCTGTTCGCCCATTTCTTTTTCCGGACGTACAACTTTATTCGCACCAATCTTTGAAAAGATCTGCATATATCGCTTATTTTTTGCTTTCGCCACTATATAAGGAATACCCAGCTCTTTTAAGTTGATGATTGCCATCACACTTTGTTCTAGATGATTTCCCATGCTGACGACTGCCACATCACAATCCTGAATACCAGCAGCTCTTAACTGGTCGATATCTGTGATATCACACTGCATTGCCTGCGTTACCACATCTGCCATACGATTGACACATTTCTGGTCAATATCCACAGCAATTACTTCTGCGTTATATTTACTCAGTGTTTTCGCTACTGTGGAACCAAAAATTCCTAATCCTAACACCGCATACTGACGATTCTGATATTTTTTCATACAAACCTTCCTCTTTTCCTATCCTACGATAATTGTGCCATCCGGATAATTGATCTTATCCTTTGCATCCCCATGATGCCTTGATTTTACCAGCGAAATAATCAACGTAGAAATACCAATTCTACCTACATACATCAACAATATAATAATCACTTTTCCACCAAAATTCAACAAAGATGTTAAACCTAAGGAACTTCCAACAGTTGCCATCGCACTGACTGCCTCAAAACTTATCATATTAAAGGCTTCCGGCTGTACAATACTTAATAGAAAAATACCCGTTAATAAAGTAACAATATTTATAAAGAATATCCCCATTGCACGAATAATTGTACTATTGGCAATATGCCTTCTCAATACAACGATGTTATCTCTGCCTTTCAGCATATTGATCATATAAATAACTAGCATAGCAAATGTGGTTGTCTTAATACCACCAGCAGTACCACCAGGTGACCCTCCGATAAACATAACAACCATCATCAGCATCTGTGTTCCTGCGGTAATATTCGCATAATTAATGGTTGTAAAGCCCGCTGTACGAAGAGCAATAGACTCAAATGTAGAGGACATTACCTTTTCAGGAAATGTAAATCCTGCCATTGTTTGAGGATTGTTGTATTCTAAAATCAAAATCAATGCTGATGGAATCGTAATCAACAGCGCAGTAACAACCAAAACAATTTTGGTGTGCAGCGTTAATGACTTATAGAACTTCTTAAATGTAATCGTACGATGGAATAACGTATCCAGTTTATCCCTGACATCAAACCATACCGCAAAACCAAGACCACCTAACACTATCAAAGACATAATCGTGATACAAATCAAAGGATCATGTACATAGCCTTGCAGGCTGGTAGAGCCTAATGTATCAAAACCAGCATTACAGAATGCAGAAACGGATAAAAAAGCCGCTTTCATGATTCCGTCAATTGGTCCATAATCATCAATCATACGAAAACTTAAAATAATCGTACCGATTGCTTCAAAAAATAAAGTATAACGAAGAATGTCCAGCAAAAACTTCTTCATATCAAATACTTTATCCTGATTCAGCATCTCTTTCATAACAATTTTTTCATTTAATGACAAACGATTCTTTAGTATCAGAATCAAAACCGCCATAAATGTCATTAATCCAAGTCCGCCGATCTGAATCAATAATACAATAACCAAATGTCCAAACCAGTTATACTGATCTGCTATCGTTACTGTAGATAAACCGGTCACACAGGTTGCACTGGTTGCTGTAAACAATGCATCAATTGGAGAAAAAAACTGTCCATCACGATTACTGATAGGAAGCATCAATAAAATCGTACCTGCAAGAATTACAAATAAAAAGCTTGTCGCAATCTTTTGTGCCGGTGAAAGTTTTTTAAAATCCAATACTGTATGAACAAAATTCACCATTTTCATCCTATACCTTCTTACCTTTCATCTATACCCATAATTTATACGCTTTCGAATACATCTTCACGATGTATATACATTTTACACACTTGCTTTGGAATTTACAACCGCTATTATTAAAATAGAGCTCATTTTTGTTAAGATACTGTTAAAATCGTATATAGAATGTATCATCTATATCACAAATTTGTTAGTTACATGTTATTTACATATTTTATATTCTATCATAAAACTTGTCACAAATGAAAAGAGTACCCATAGTCACATGTTACACGGGTACTCAAAATCTTTTGCATAATATAATAACGATATAACATATCCTACACTTTTATAGCTTATTAGAATTATGCCGGCTGTGCTTCATAAAGGAAAGATAAGTTTTCACCTGTTGTTGACTTAATCCTTTATGGTAAGAAAATACCTGATGGTTTCTTTGTCGGATAGAAAACATTTCAAGTAATAATCCAATACTGCATAAAATAAGCAACAGGATACGATCACTGTCTTTAATATCATATACAGGAATGGTGATCCATATAGATAACAGAGATGGCAGAATATGCCATATCATAATATATAAAAGGATAAAAAGCTTGATATAATCCACAAGGATCATTCCTGTATCTTGAAAATGGATATTCCATTTTTTTGATATCCAAAGCCATATACCAAATATCACAATACATACAATGCCAATACATAAAGCAAATCCAAATGCCTGTAGCGAACGCCAAACATCATTTTGAGGAAGAATCGCCTGAATCAAAAACATCATGCTGGCAAAGAAAATCAACGCATAGGCACCATCCATCAAAATCAATGATAAAGAAGATGCCACAAGTTTTCTTTTTGCCAACAGTTTAAACAACCCAATTGTCACAAGGGCGGTAACGATAACACTCATGATATTATAAATCAAGGCATCCATCATGCTTCCTCCCGCATGCTTTTTTGATAAGCATATGCTTCATTTTGTTTCAACCAGATAACCAGTTTGGTTTTCATAAGATAAACATTTGCATTTCCCATTTCTTCAAGACCTGTTTCTTTACGTAGTATCTGTAAGGTATCATTGGTTATATAATCCAGATAGCCACAATGTTGAAGGAACAATACACAATCCCGCATATCTTTTCCATCTTCTTTCAAATAGGTATGTAACACCTCTTCTTCACATATCATCGCATACCCTTTTGACTGTAAATATGGAGCCAATGTAAAATTAGATAAAAGAGCATCCATCTTTTGATAAGCGATGATTGGATCATCTGATATCTGCATCATCAAATCAGACAGGATATCTTCTTCTTCAAAACGCAAATCTTTACGTTTATTCGCATATAAAATCGTCTTCTTTGTTTTATTCATGAAGAATGGCATCAAAACAGTTGTCCCATCAACAAAGATTGCCAACAGTAATAGGAACAGCGCTGTAGGAAAGTCCTTGTGAGAAGGATGTAAACGTGCCAATGCGACTAAGTTGATATCTTCAAAATGAAGTGCTTCTTCACTGCGTTTCATGGCAGGTGCATAATACTGTGATTCTGAAGCAATTGTTTCATCAGATAAATCAGTATTTATAAATTTATCTGTTATTTCCCTGGTAATTAATGATTGCATTGCTAAAATATCGGATACATTTGTCATATCTGTTTTGCGTGTTGTGACTTGCGCACGCAAACTGTCATAATCTAAACATTTTTCACTTTGCAGTTTTTTCTGTAAGGCAAAGCTTCGATAATAGTTACCTAATGTTTCTGGCAGTGCCTTGATATTTAAGGATGAATCAATGGATTTCATATATTGTGCCAGCTGATCGAATGCTTGTTTTACTTCCGCATACCCTGTAGAAGGATCATTTAACAGTTTCATTTTTTCTTCCAAAGCTTTTTGTTCAAAAGCTTTATCACGCAACGCATCTAGTTTGATCTGCCCTGGTTTTAACTGTTTGTTTAATTCTGATAATCGATTAATTTGCTGAGTTTCCTTATCAATCATTGTGAGTAAGTTTCCATCTTTCTGTGTAGTATCATAAACAGGATACCCGTTTTCATCATAAGAAATCTTTACAGAAGAATCTAATTGTGATTGATGAGCAGCAAGGCTTTGTTCAATGGAAGAACGCATACTTTCTGCATTGTTTTTAAGGCTTTTGATATCAGAATCAATAGAAGTAATAGAAAACGTATCTCCACTTTGTGTAGATTTGGATAATACATCATTTCTAAGGTTTTCATAGTCTTTATAGAAAGCACTATAATTTTTCCGAATATCAATTTCCGGCGATATTTCCTGATTTACGATACCAGTAAATGAAAAAAACATAGAAGTAAACATAAAATACAACATCATTAATGTACGCCCTGCCGTAAAACGCTGTCGATGTACAATTGCATTTGCTAATACTAACAAGGAGCATTGAATGACCAGCGTGATAAAAACAGCAGCTCCAGGTGCCATTTCCTGAAAATAAAAACTAATACCACGATAGGTTGTCGCAAAGGATACATATTGAAGAAAGATCGTACCAAGTAAAACCACAGTCTGAATAGAAAGATTCACAAAGCTTTGTTTATCCTTCATAAGCGCTTCCTTATATAATTGAATGCCTTCCTTTATACGTTTTGCGGCACTCTCCTGTTTCATTTTTTCCTTTAAACCTTCATCAAATCGTTCATCGATATGCGTAATCAACGTATTACAAGATTTAAATGGCAATAAAAGCAGAGAAAGTAGTTTCAATAAAAAGTTTGTTGCAACTTTTATAAAGTCAAAGCAGAATTGTATAATGGCCAGAAATGGTGCTGATAAGATATATGCAATCTTTTTCATGTATTCCTGTGTTGTTTCTAGAGTTTGTCTGCGTGTTTTCTGATTCCATACAAAATAGGCAAATAGTAAAATCATCAACACGCCAAAAGTCCATAGATATTCCATAAAATATCCCCCTTTCCATGTTCATTATAGTAGAAATATTTTAGGATTCATGAAAGAAATTCTAAAGTATTTCTAAAGGTCGCTTTAAAATTATTAAGATTTCTTCACTATTTTACAATTGCATTATTTATAAAGGATATGTTACGATTAAGATATAAAAAAAGGGAGTGATTTTATGCGTTTCATTATTGAAATCGTATGCATTGCGGCAAGCGTCTTCATTCCAATCAGTGGAATTATCTTCAAAAAACTGGATTATAAATTACTAATAATTGCCAGTCTTCTCTTCTGCACAATTGCAATCATCGCAGATATTCATCTAATTCAACACTTCATTACCAACATGGATACAGCTGCTTTAGAGGATGTAAATCCTGTTTCCAGTATTCCTACATCCATATTTGCGCTTTGCCTATTCTCTAATGCTGCTTTGATCATTTCTAAAATCATCAGGCATTATCGTCCCCGCCTGTTAAATGCATAACATATGAAAAACCTGCAATATCATGATCCTTGCATTGATATCGCAGGTTTTTTTATTCTGATTCTATTTCTTTTACATTTTTTTCTTCTTTTACTATGAAAAAAGCACTATCTATTGTTTTCATTAGACAATGCTTATCATTCCTATTTATATTTTTCAATAATGCAATCATGATGCTTATGCTCATCTGCATCTGTAGAATAATTAATACCAACCAACAATATCTCATCAAAATCTTTTACTCGTTCCACATAGTTTTTCTTCTTGATTTGATCAATTGCTTCTTCTACACTTTTATTATATTTCAGTTCCAAGATGATTGCTGGATATCCCTTTTTCTTCGGAGTGAAAAGATAATCTACAAAACCTTTACCTGACTTATCTTCTCTTGTGACTTCATAACTATTTCTCGCATATAGATAACATAAAGTGATTACACATGATAGACTGTTTTCATTATTATA
>NZ_QVFL01000018.1:0-109836 GCF_003434225.1 Absiella sp. AM29-15 | reverse complement strand
AAAGACAAAATCAATTTGGTTTCATTAAGACATTATCATATTCGAATCATATTAAAGTGAAAAAATATTAAAAAAATGATTGACAAATATAGAAACGCTGAGTATTATATAGGCAGTAACCGGTTACAAAGAAAAAAGAATAGTCAAACGGATTGTGACTTTTAATAAGGCAATACCAATAAAGGCATGTGAAGAGTAAAATATTTGGTTTTACTGTTGCTGCCTTTTTTTATTTGTCGGGAGGTGGATGAATGGTCATTGACAAAGTGCTAAATACCAATGTAGTGCTTGCAAAAAACGATGAGGGAGAACAGGTAATCGTTATGGGATGTGGTGTCGCATTTGGTAAAAAAGCAGGAGAAATGATAGATGATACGAAAATTGATAAGATTTTTTCTCAGGATGTACCAAAACTAACAGATCATTTTAAGAAACTTGTGAAAGATATTCCAGAGGATTATATCAATCTGGCAGAGGAAATAATAAAGCAAGCCAAACTAAAACTTGGTAAAGAGTTTAATGATGATTTATATTTTTCTCTTAGTGACCATATCTACTTCACGATTCAACGATATCGAGAGGGTATGTTAATACAAAATCGCTTATTAATTGAAACTAAACGATTATATAAAGAAGAATTTAAGGTTGCAATGCAATCCTTGCAAATGATTAATCAGCGATATGAGGTGGAATTACCAGAGGACGAAGCAGCATTTATTGCATTACACTTTGTGAATGCAGAATTAAATGGAGATATGCAGGGAACCATGCAAATGACAAAAGTTGTTCAAGATATTTTGACAATTATCAAAAACTTTAAGCATATTGATTTTGATGAAGATTCATTAACATATTATCGATTGGTGACGCATTTGAAGTTTTTTGCTCAACGTATTCTCCAAAGAGATCGAAATACAGGAAATAGTGAAAATCAGCTGTTTCAAGTTGTAAAAGAAAAATATAAGGAGTCCTTTACATGTGTAGAAAGAATTGCACAATATGTTGACATAACATATGGATATCCTATATCAGATGATGATAAATTGTATCTTACAATACATATTGAAAGAGTTTCTAACAATTAAATTTTGTTTAGGATTGTAACTTTAAGTAGGCAACACCTGAATTGAACCTTAAGAAAAGGTCTTTTCAGGTGTTTTTATTTATTAACAGGAAGGTGAATGAATATGAATATTAAGCAGACAGCAGGAATGATTGTAAAAGCAGTTGGAGGAAAAAGTAATATAAAAGAAATGTTTCATTGTGTAACAAGACTTCGATTTTATTTAAAAGATGAAAGCGTGGTTAATCTTGAAGAAATTAAAAAAATTGATGGGGTATTAGGCGCACAATATCAGACAGAGCAATTACAAATCATTATTGGAAATGATGTTGAAATCGTTTATGATGAAATCATCAAACAAATTGGTTTTATTCATAATGAAGAAACATTGCAGACAAAACAGAAATTTCAGTTAAAAGGTATTTTTGAAACTATGGCAGCCATTTTCCTGCCAGTTGTTCCAGTATTAGCAGGAACTGGAATGGTAAAAGGTCTAATCACAATTTTAACTTCATTTTGTGGTGTAGATCCAGCTTCTGAAATGATTACTGTATTAACGATTGTGGGAGATTGTGTTTTCTATTTCTTCCCATTCTTAGTAGCATGGTCAGCATCAAAAAGATTTAAAACAGATACAGCTTGTGCAATGGCACTTGCAGGAGCATTGCTGTATCCAACAATGACAGCTGGACTGGCACAAGGATTAGATCCATTACATTTTTTAGGTATGCCAATACCTTTTGTAAAATACGCAGCAAGTTCTATTCCAATTATATTATCTGTTTGGGTAATGAGTTACGTCTATAAATATGTTGATAAATTTGTACCTAAATTTTTAAGATTGGTATTTACACCAATGATCGTATTATTGATAATGGTACCAATAACTTTGATTGCCACAGGACCATTAGCCAGCTATCTAGCAAAAGGCCTTGCGCAAATTGTGAAATTCTTATTCGATTTATCTCCAATTATTGCAGGGGCTGTTGTTGGTGGCACAAGATTATTAGTTGTCTTAACTGGTATGCATTTATCATTAGGTGCCATCTGTATGGAAAACTTATCTCAATTTGGCTATGATGTCTTATTGCCTATTAATACTATGGGAACAATGGCACTTGTTGGTGTGACATTAGGTGTTTGGTTTAAATCTAAACGTAATGATACAAAATCTGTAGCAATGTCTAGCTTTATTTCTGCTTTTATTGGTATTACAGAACCAGGTATTTATGGTGTTTTATTGAAGTTTAAAAATGCATTATTATCTGTTATGCTTGCAGGAGCTGTCGGAGGAGCATTTGTAGCATTCTTTGGAGGACATGCTACTGCATATGTAAATTCATGCATCTTATCATTGCCAGTATTTATGGGAGATGGTTTCTGGGCAGTTTGCACTGGTATGGGAATATCAACTGTACTAGGCTTTATCTTTGTACAAATCTTTGGATTATCTGAAGAAAAAAATTTAAAGGATAAAACTGTTGAAACGAAAATTGAAGAAGAACATGCGAAAACGGTATTTATTAGCCCAATGAGTGGAGATTTAGTAAAATTAGATAGTATAGATGATCCTGCTTTTTCAAGTGGCAGTATAGGAAAAGGGATTGCAATTAATCCAAATAATGGAAAAGTTGTAGCACCTGTAGATGGTACAATTAAAACAATTTTTCCTACAAAGCATGCGATTGGTATTGAATCAGAGGATGGTATAGAATGTTTAATTCATATTGGAATGGACACTGTGAATTTACAGGGAAAATATTTTAATGTGATTGTAAAAGAAGGACAACAGGTAAAACAGGGAGAATTAATTGCTGAAGTTGATTTGGCTTCTATATTGAAAGAGGGTTATTCACTTATTACCCCAGTGATTGTCACCAATGCAGATCAATACTTAGATGTTTTACCATTTGAAACACAAGGTATTATTGTATCATCAGAACCATTATTAACAGTATTGAAGTAGGAGGAAATGTATATGTATGAAAATCAAGTATCTTTAAAATTCCCAAAGAATTTTCTTTGGGGAGGAGCAACAGCTGCTAATCAAGTAGAAGGCGCATGGAAAGAAGATGGAAAGGGCTGGACAATTCAAGATTGTCTACCATACCGTGAAGTTGGATTTTCAGATTTTACAAAACAATTTGCATATAATTCTAAAGATTTGCAAGAAGCATTAAAAGCTGGTGAAGAGGCAAATTATCCAAAACGAAGGGCAATTGATTTTTATCATCATTATAAAGAAGATATAAAACTATTTGCAGAAATGGGTTTTAAAGTATTTCGCATGTCCATATGCTGGTCAAGAATATTTAGCGATCCTCGTGATGAAAAGCCGAATGAAAAAGGAATAGCGTTTTATGAAGAAATGTTTAAAGAATGTAAAAAATATGGTATTGAACCGCTTGTTACATTATCTCATTATGACCCACCATTAGCTTTAGTACAAGATTATCGTGGATGGTATTCACGAGAAGTGATTGATCTTTTTGTAAAATATGCTCGTGTATGCTTTGAACGCTTTGGCAAATATGTAAATTATTGGTTGACTTTTAATGAAGTAGATGCAATGTTACGTCATCCTGTCACAAGTGGTGGACTGATTGAAGATATGTTTGATGATATTCCATTTGAACAGGCAATTTATCAGGCGATGCATCATCAAATGATTGCTTCAGCAAAAGCAGTAAAAATCTGTCACGAATTATATCCAAATGCACAGGTTGGCTGTATGATGACAAAATTATGCTTCTATCCATTTACATGTAAACCAGAAGATAATCTTGCAAATCAACAGAGAATGAGAAGTGTGTATCGTTATGTAGATATACAGGTGTTTGGGGAGTATCCAAAATATCTGTTAAATGAAATTTCAGGAAAAGGATACCATATAAATAAAGAGGAAGGAGATGATCAGATTTTAAAGGATGGTATTGTAGATTTTGTTTCTTTTAGCTATTATATGACTAGTTGTATGGCCGCAGATACAAGTGGATTAGATATGGCACCTGGCAATACAGTAAATGGTGTAAAAAATCCATATCTTCCAAGTAGCGAATGGGGTTGGCAGACAGATCCTATAGGATTACGTATTTCACTTGTTGAATTATATGATCGTTATAGAAAACCATTGTTCATTGTTGAAAATGGACTAGGCGCAAAAGATAAAGTTTCAGAAGATGGAAAGATTCATGATGCATACCGTATGGAGTATTTAAAGGATCATGTAAAAGCTATGAGTGATGCTATCAATGCAGATGGTGTAGATTTAATTGGATATACATGGTGGGGATGCATCGATTTAGTTAGTGAATCTACACGACAGATGTCAAAACGTTATGGGTTTATTTATGTGGATATGGATGATTATGGAAATGGAACAATGAAACGCATAAAGAAAGACAGTTTTGATTATTACAAACAAGTGATTGCTTCAAATGGTGAAAATCTTGATTACTAATATTATAAAAGTACAGCAGTTTGCTGTACTTTTGCTTTAAATAATTATAGATAAATATGAACTGTCTAAGAAATCGCCCCATCCATTCTTTTGATTCACTGAAAAACCAGATAACAAATGAATATCTGGATAAGATATATGATGTTTGGATAATATTATTTGAGCTTTTTCTAAAATATCAATGGTGATATCATCTGCATTTGAAAAGTCACTACCTTCACAAGCGTTATCGAAGTCTATGCCTAACATGAACAGCTGATTGATTTCCTCGATGCATACATCCTTATATAAGAATGAGAATTGTTCATAATCGTTTTTTGATAAGTTACCATCAAATTGCTCATTTGTTTGCTCATAATCATCAAATTCAAAAAGGAATTCCGGTATAATTTGTGCGTAGATATCACACCCTTCATCCCAATAATGGTTAGTCCATTGCCAAAACTTTTGTGCAACAAGTGTCCAGTCTTTTTCAGGGTAACATGCTGTTACGTATCGCTCAAAGCACATGAATAAGTAACAAAGCCTTCCTGTAAGTGAAATTGTATGAAAATCAATGTTTTGTTTCATCATAAACTCCTTTAAAAAACCTGTATATATCCACTTTCTTTTCCTTTTCTCCATCCACAGGGGATATGACCACTTGCATGTATGGATAGAAGCTTTTCAAAAAAATCAGGCATTGGAATATATCGACTATAGGCGTGAAGCATAAGAATTGTTGAAATATTGAATTTTATATCATCCAAAATATAAGGCTCATAGATGCCGGCAGCCTTTAAATTCTTTTGCCAGATGATTTCAAGTTGTGGCAGGATATCGCTTTTTACAGTTTTGATGATCTGATTCCAATTTCGATATCCGTCTTTAAAATTTTTTGATAGTTGTGCAGTATACTCTCCACGTTTTTCCAACAGGATGTTTTCCCATTTTGATGATTGGATAGATTTTCTAACATCTTTGCTTAACATAACATTATCAATTTCTGTAGCCTTTCCACAATTCAGAAACCAGGGAAAAGATAATAAGGTTTTTATGAAATTAGAATCTATGGTTATGCTGTTATTCATTCTTATCTTCCTCATATTCATTGCGCATATCTTCTAAAAAATCAATGATATTCATATAAATGGCATCATCAATTTCACTTCCTGAATCATGATCCCAATAAGTGATAGAAAAACCATCATCGTCTGGTGTATATCGGCACAGCCAAAATGAAAAATAATCATCACTGCCAAAACAAAACCATTGTTCACTTAAAAATGGTTCTGCTTTGGAATTTTTCAGTGCTGTTTCAAGGCAATCAATCTCACCAAAAGGCATCGATAGTTTTGAAACTTCACGATATAAGGGTCTTAAGACTTCTGGAATCTGCTGTAAGGTTTCTTCATCATAGTGAATATTTTCATATACGATTTCATCACCATATAATGTGATTAATTTTTCTATATAAGCTTGTATGATATTCATGATTATGCCTTCTTCCTATCGTTCTTTTGGAATATATCTGCTTTCATTATATCGTTATTTTTTACATCTGTCAGTTCAATTTGAAAAAAATCTACTATCGTATGATGATTGTGATAGTAGACTTTTGTTATTTTTTTACCCATCTTCCATAGATGCCACAAGGAAGGGTGGTATTGCTTCTTGTGATTGGCAATCCAATTTCTCCGGCTTCTATATAGCCATTTGGATGTTTTCTTAAAATTGTCGCATGAATCAGATTATATAAAACAGATGCTGGAAAACCTGTTGTATAGGAATTGATCAAAAAGAATAAAGGATCATCATCCAGAATTTCCATACACGCACTTACCAGTGGATATAATTGTTCTTCTATCTTCCAAACTTCGCCATTTGGTCCTCGACCATAACTTGGTGGATCCATAATGATCGCATGATAGGTTCTTCCACGACGTTTTTCACGTTGTACAAATTTTAAAACATCATCCACGATAAAACGGATTTTATGATCTTCCAGATGTGATAAGCTCATATTTTCCTTTGCCCAGTTGACCATACCTTTACTCGCATCCACATGTACGACTTCTGCAGCACCTGCACTCGCACAGGCCATTGTCGCTCCACCTGTATAAGCAAATAAATTTAAAACACGGATTTCTTTATCTGCATTTCTGATTTTATCCATCATAAAGTCCCAGTTTGCTGCCTGTTCAGGGAACAGTCCCGTATGCTTAAAACCGGTAGGAGATACTTTGAATCGTAATTCTTTATAAGAGATGGTCCAGCTTTCTTTAAATTTCTTTTTATATTCCCAACTGCCGCCACCACTTTTACTGCGATGATAATGGGCATGAGGACTTTTCCATAACTGATCTTCCTTGTCAATAGGCCAGATAACCTGAGGATCTGGACGGCGTAAAATAATATCTTTCCATCTTTCCAGTTTTTCACCGTTTCCGGCATCTATACATTCATAATCTTTCCAATGATCTGCTACTTGATTCATATATGTCCTCCTGCTATAAACTTGCTTTATCATTATACATGATTTTTACCGCAATGAAAAGGCATGAAATAACATGATTTCACATATTAATTAAAAGGGATTACTATTCAAAAGGAATTAAAAATGTGGTAAAATAGAAGAAATAAAAATTTTATGAGGAAAGGAAGCGTGAGTATGTTCAATAAATTGTATGATAATTGCTTTAAGACAGAACTAGGGACTGTCGTAACAAAAGTAAAAGAAGAAAACGGCATGTTCTGGCATGCATTCAAAGAAACCATTTTCTTTAAGGAAAGTGGAGGTATGCAAAGTGATATCGGAATGATTGATAATCACTATGTAGAAGCATTAAAATATGAAGATGGAGAATTATGGCATTTATTGGATACCAGATTGGAAGGAAACGTATTTATGAGCGTGAATCTGCATGAACGTTTTCGTAAATGTCAGGTTCATACAGCCCAGCATTTGATTAGTGCTGTTTTAGGAAATGTATATAAAGTAAAAACACATGCTCACCATGTTGGTGATGAAGAAAATGATATTGAATTTGATTTGAAAGATTTCAATGATAAAATGGCATTTGAATTAGAGGTGCTGTGCAATGGATTGATTCGTGATGATCTGGATGTGACAGTTACATATCCAAGTTATAACGAAGCATTAAAATTCGTTGCGAAAGAAGCATTAATTCCACATATGGATGATGATATCCGTGTTGTGAAAATCGGTGCGTTAGACTATAACCTGTGTGGTTGTATGCATGTGCCTAGCTTACGTTATCTGCAAATGCTGTTTATTGTTGGGTACGAAAAAACAAGTAAAGGCTATAAGATTCGCTATACTGTAGGAGATCAGATGTTAGACAGCGTTAAGAAACGTTATAAAGTCTTGGATGAAGCCAGCAACTCATTGGCAGTTTCCCATATCTATGTCAATACTGGCGTTAATCGTTTGATTAATGAAGTAAAACAGTTAAACAGAGATGTAGTTGTATGGAAGCATAAATACTATAAAATGCTTGCGAAAGAACTTGCCGCAAAAGAAGAAGATGTGATTGTGGAGTTCTTCGATGATATCGACCAGAAGTCTTTGGCGAATTTAGCTCAATATATAACAAAAGAAGATAAAAAAGCAGTTGTATTTATCGCAAAAATATACGATAATATGCAAGTGGTTGTCGCAAGTCATCCTGAGGTTGACTTTGATGTGGAAAAGGTCTTTGAAAAGATTGCGGATGAATACCACTTAAAAGGTGGCGGCAACAAAGAACTGAAACAAGGCGGCGGCCTGTATAAAGAAAATGTTTTAGAATATGTCAAACAAATGAAATTCTAATTGCAGTTGGAGGTATTTATGAAAATCAGAAAAAGCTTGATTGCACTAACGCTTCTTGCGATGGTATTTACAGTCAGCGGCTGTAGCGGGGGATCAGACAAGGAAAGCAAAAAAGAAGAAGATAAAAAAGAGCCTGTGGTTTCCATGGTCGCAAATGATGTCTATGTGGAACCAGTCAATCCTACGAATGCACAAATCACGGCATACAACAAGCTGAGCGCAGCACTGGAGAATCAGGATACACAAGAAGAAGCAAAACAGGTAGCTGTCAGCTTTGCTTTTGATTTCTTTACATTGTCCAATAAAAAAGATCAAAGTGATTTAGGTGGTTTAGAATTTATTCCTACAGCCTATATCAATAAGTTTAAAGATTTTGCGACTGCTTATTATTATGGAAATTATCCTACAATCGTAAATGAATATGGTAAGGACAGTTTACCTGAAGTAAGTGATGTGCAGATCAGTGGTTTTGAAGAAGCACAAGGTTTACAATATAATGCACAGCCTGTAGAAGGTTATTATGTTGATTTAAAAGTAACCTATAAGGAAGGAAAGATTCCAGTAGATAAACTTAAAACCAGCATGAAGGTAACACTGATTCGTATGTATGATTATGACTATAATCCAGAAACAGATTATAGTGGCAATTATGCAGAATCAGCGCAGCCAAAACAAGGTTATCGTGTATTAGCACTAGATTAAAGGGACTGAACATACAGTCCCTTTTTAGAGGAGGTAAGATGAATGTCAATTGAAGTAGTATTAGAAGGTGCACTTGAAAAAGAAAAGGACAGAGAACAGTTTTCTCAGTATTTAAAAGATGTATGTGTAAAAAAGAAAGTACATATCGAAGATTATGATGCAACCTTAATGATGGATATTTGTCCAGAAGGATATATTGAATGCAGCTATGAAGGAACTTTTGTTAGTATTGTAGCACAGACAAATGTAGCGGGACCTGGATTTCATGCATTTGTATGTTCATTCTTTGATGAAGTCATCATGAATAGTCCAATTGCTTTTGAAGTAAGTGATCCAACAAAATATTATGAAGAAAGAAACTTTGAAAATTTAAAATATAAATACTTCTATCAATGGTTAAAGGATATCGCAGGATATGTAAAGGATAATCATCAGGAATTAAACAATCTGATGATCAGCTGGACAATGGATTACTATCAGCCAATTGGAAAAGATGGTTATGTGGTAACACCAATGGGATATATTTCTGTAGAAGATTTCACGAATTTGGATATCGAAGAGTTAGCACAGCGTTTCTTTATTTGGAATGATTTGGATTTTCATGCAGGATATTATCGTAATTGTGCATTATCCTTGCTATGGAAAGAATGCTTCTTTGAATATAGCAGTATGAATGAATACAGCGATAAGATGGCAAATATGATCATAGATTATATTGAAGCTGCTTATGAAAAAGATGATACATTGCCACTTCCTATGAAAGAATATCATGAATTATGTGAAGCCATCCATAGAGAAGATATCATCCGTCATGGCATTGATATGCATCTTGAAGATGTAGGATATCGTCGCTATATGGTGTCTTATCCTTTTGGCAACTGGCGTATTCCTGTTCCTGGCTGCAGTGAAAATGGCTATGATGAAAAAAGTCAGACCTTGCATTTCATGGCACCTTACAAACAAAGTGAAGATGGATGGAAATGGCTGATCAAGGCAAATGCCTATATATTTGAAGAAAATTTAGAATTTGCGCAGGCATTTTTATGTGAAGAAGCTTTTGATATTGATAATCAGAATTTCAAAGGAAAAGGTTTTATTGAAGAAACAGAGGAATACTACCGTATTTCTGCGCAATATATTTCGGGACAGGAAACCATGTTAATGGAATGCATCATTCGTGATCAGGAAGATGTGGAAACCTTGCGTGAATGGTTAACAATGGTAGAACATACAAAAGTAAATGAAGAAGATAAAAAGAAAAACTAATGCACGTCATTAGTTTTTCTTTCTTTATTTTGTATGTATCACTTCTTTGGTCTGTTCATCGTAATCCAGACCTTCAAACTGAAGGTTATAATATTTCGCATAAACACCATTTTTCTCCATTAATTCCTCATGACTGCCACGTTCTTCCATACCGTTTTCACTAATAACGATAATTTCATCCGCATTACGGATAGTAGATAAACGATGGGCAATGGTGATACATGTTCGATTTTTTGATAATTCTTCCAGACTTTTTTGAATGTGACGTTCACTTTCATTATCTAAAGCACTGGTTGCTTCATCCAGAATTAAAATTTTAGGATTTTTCAGAAATACACGGGCGATAGAGATACGCTGTTTCTGTCCACCACTTAATCGTGTACCACGCTCTCCTACAAAAGTATCATATCCATCAGGTAAGCTCATAATGAATTCATGGATGTTGGCTTTCTTTGCTGCATCAATGATTTCATCATCACTAGCACCTGGGCGGCCATATGCAATATTTTCTTTGATACTACCAGTAAATAAATAGACATCCTGTTGAACGATGCCGATGGCTTTACGTAAACTTTCCAGTGTCAACTCACGTACATCTTTACCATCTACTTTAATGCTTCCACTGTTTACATCATAAAATCTTGGAAGCAAGGAACAAATGGTTGTTTTTCCACCGCCGCTTGGACCAACCAAGGCAATGGATTTTCCTGCGTCAATATGAAAGTTGATATGATCTAATACAGTTTCTTCTTCATTGTAACTGAAGCATACATCTTCATAATCGATGACACCAGATACTTCTTCGATATCTTTTGCGTTTTCTGCATCTACGATATCTGGTTTTGTTTCAATGACTTCTAAGAAACGTTTAAAACCAGAGAACCCTTTTTGAAACATTTCTGTGAATTCCACAAGGACTTCAATTGGCGCTACAAAGATATTGATATATAAAGCATAGGTAGCCAGTGAAATTGGATCTAAGGTACCTTTAGCGATAAAGAAACCTCCAGCTACTAGAATTGTCAGATACAACATACCCTGAAAGAAATTATTTCCTGCATGAAACAATCCCATACGATAATAGTTATTTGTTTTAGATTGTAAGAACATCTGATTACTGTGGGCGAATTTATCACGTTCAATATCTTCATTCGCAAATGATTTCACAACACGAATGCCAGCTAAGGAATCCTGTAAACTAGCATTGACGCCTGCAATCTTACGTCGATTATCCATGAAGGTAGCCTGCATTTTCTTGTTTTGAAATAAAGAGAACACCAGCATGACGATAGTAACAGCAATCAGAATCAGTGTTAATGGCACATGGATATATAACAATAATATGAAAGAACCAAAAATCTTTAATAATGAGATAAACACGTTTTCAGGTCCATGGTGAGATAATTCAGAAATATCAAATAAATCGGATACCAGTTTACTCATCATTTCGCCTGTATTGTTTTGATCATAATAAGAGAATGATAAACGTTCAAATTGATCAAACAGATCCTGACGCATATCACTTTCCATCTTTGCGCCCATGATATGCCCCTGGGCAGTGACATAGTAACGACATAATGCTCTTACGATATACATGATCAACAGGCCAATGGCCAAAATAAACAGGCTGTCCATGATCATTTCTTTTGGCTGAACATAAAACGTATTGTTTAAATAATTTAAAATCTGTGGAAATGCCAGGTCAACGATACTGATAATCAATGCACACAGCATATCCAGAAAAAATACTTTTTTATACGGCTTATAATAACTTATGAACTTTTTCATAATTTCCATTTTCTTTTACCTTCCTTTCGCACCGGCTAATTATAACATATTCTACCCATTTTTGTACGTACAATGCCTATAAAAAAAGAAAAGAGATTTCTCTTTTCTTAATGTGGGCGTACGGCCATATCAGACCAAACCAGTGTTGGATCCTGATTGATCTGTGGAGTATCCTTATATAAATCCTGTAAATCAAAATGGAATTCATTCATCTTTAATTGATTGCTTGCGCCTTCAAATGCATTTAATAAGGCATGTACTTCATCACGACTGAATAAGTAACAATCACTAATTCCTAAAGTGGAAGTACTTGCGGCTACTTGATCATCATAACAGCCGGTATCACTTTTGATTGAACTTATGGTCCATGGAGAAAGATCGTTTAATTCATTTGACACAAAATCTGTGATTTTATCACTAGGCACATTGGTAATCACATAACTTGGTATAATATCTAATAATTTGTTTAAATAACCGATGGCAGAAGGAGAAATCATTTTATTGATCATCGCCTTGATGATTCTTTGTTGTGCACGTTCACGACCTGCATTATCATAGCCTATTGTTTTTCTATGTCTTGCATAAGCCAGTGCCTGTTTACCATTTAAATGTTGTTTTCCTTTTTTTAGATAAATCTTATCCTCTTCTTTGAAACTCCGGTTTTCATCTTGTTCACTGAAATCAATTTCTACATCTACATCGATACCACCAATCGCATCTATAATCTGAATCAAAGAATTAAATCCAATACGTGCATAATAATCAATGGGAATCTGGAAGAAGTTTTCAATCGCTGCCACACTGTTTTCGATTCCATCATTTCCTGTATGTGTTAATTTATCATTCATATTATTCAATGCTGGATTTGGTATATATCCATCACGTGGCAAAGATACCATATCAATATGTTTTGCGATTGGATTGACAATCAAAATCAGGTTGGTATCCGTTCTGGTCTGTTGATCAGGAGAACCCATATTATCAATACCACTTAGATAAACTGTAAATGTATCTTTTGTGATATCGATATTGCGTGTCGTTGGTTTTGTTTTCTTTGTAGTTTCATAGGTTTCAATTGTTTTGACATTATCTTTAAAAGCATCAATATTCGCCGCAGACATATTGTAGTATGTTTCAGAGATTGCAAGCGCCTGTAATGTCTTTAAATCCAATAAATCCGTAATCAACTGCGTATAATCTAAGGCATCAACTGCAGTATAATTTGTAACTTTACCAGATAATTGCTGTTTTACATATTCTGCATTATCTTTATCTGTACTGTTTTGAAATCCAATTGTCGCATTTTCTAAATCTTTAATGCTGGAAATGTTGGAATCCTTTGGTACGATGACCATCAGCTTTTCCACATTGGATTCACTGCTTACAGAGCTGGATGACACCTTACGCAATGTAGAACGTGTCTTATCTAAGAAATAGCCACCAGTTGCTAGCAATGCACATAACAATAGGATGAATACACGCTTTGTGTATACCGCCCATTTTGGCAGTTTCTTTAAGGATAGAATGAACAAAATCGCAAATATCACGGCAAAGACAGCCGCAGCGATCATAATCCATTTTTGTGGTAGAATTCCAAAGGTAAATGCTATGTAAAACGCCATGACCATAATGATCATCAGAATCAGAAGAAATACTAGGTCAATTGTCCTGCTGTAGTTGCGTTTTCCCTTTTTATTACTATCTTTCTTTGACATATTTTATACACCTCAACATTTTTAAATTATAGTATAAAATAAGCAAAATTACTATGGATATTTTGTGAATATTTCGTAAGAAATGTATCATATGTCATATATAAGGAAGATTTGATATCAGCATTTGCAGAAAAGATGCGTAAATATGAAATATGTGATATAAGATACTATCAAAAAAGCAGAATGAATACAAAGCTTTAGATAAAAAATTCAATCGAAAAAAATCACCTTAAAATTACCTTACAATACGCTATATGCATAGAGATTTTAAAACGTTTATGATATACTATTACGGAGGTGATTTTGTGTCGTTATTAGAACAGTTAAATGATAAACAGGCAGAAGCCGCAAGTTGTGTGGATCATCATTTGAGAATCATTGCAGGTGCAGGTAGTGGCAAGACAAGAGTTGTGACGACCAGAATCGCATATCTGATCGATGAATTACACGTATATCCCAATAAAATCTTAGCGATTACGTTTACGAATAAAGCCGCAAAAGAAATGAAGGAGCGAGTGGAAAATATATTAGGGGATGTAGCATCCGCTGTACAGATTTCTACAATTCACTCCTTTTGTGTGCGATTATTAAGAGAGGATATTTTAGAAATCGGATATCCTAGAAACTTTACAATATTAGATAGTGATGATCAGAAAAGTATCTTAAAAGATGCTTATAAACAGATGAAAATTGATGTGAAATCCTATAGCTATGGTTCTATGCTGTCCTATATCAGCGGCAATAAAACCAATTTTATTGATCCCAATGTGGCAAAGATGAATGCTGGACCATGGGCAGGAGAACAGATCAAAGCGGATGTTTATGCATTCTATCAAAAACGTTTACAGGAAATGTTTGCGCTGGATTTTGATGATTTATTGATATTTGCGCATCATATATTGAGAGATTATGAAGAAGTCAGAAGAAAATGGCAACGACGTTTTAAATATATTCATGTAGATGAGTTTCAGGATGTGGATAATCTACAATATGCCATCATTAAAATGCTGGTCAAAGAAGATTCTTATTTATGTGTAGTAGGGGATCCAGATCAGACAATTTATACATGGCGTGGTGCACAGGTAGATATTATTATGAATTTTGATAAAGATTTTCCAAATGCGAAAACCGTTATTTTAAATCAAAATTATCGTAGTACCCAGCAAATATTAAATGGTGCGAATGCACTTATCAAGAATAACCGCAATCGTATTGATAAAGATTTATTTACAGAAATTGAAGGGGACAGTAAAATTGTTCACTTTACTGCCATGGATGGGGATAATGAACCTGTCTGGGTTGCAGGTAAGATCAAGACATTACATCATGCGGGCATAAATTATAAAGATATCGCAATATTATATCGTAGTAACTATTTATCACGAGGACTTGAAAAAGCCTTGTTGGATGCACATATTCCCTATCGTATTTATGGTGGCGTACGATTCTATGATCGTGCAGAAATTAAAGATGCATTAAGTTATTTACGACTATTAGCGCCAAAAAGTGAAGATGACCCAAAAGAATTATTTAAAAATCTAGCGGTAAAACGTGTCATTAATTCTCCAAAACGTGGAATAGGCGCAAAAACATTAGAACTGATTGAAACGCAGGCTGGACATGATCAAACCAATATGTATGATGTATTAAAGCATTATGAAATTGGAAAAGGCAAAGCCAGAGCAAGTATTCAGGAGTTTGTGCGTGTTATTGAAGAATGCCGTGCTTTGGTGGATACCATCAGTATCGATCAATTAATGGAACGTATTATGGAGGAAAGTGGCTATCTGGCAATGCTGGATGAAGAAAAAGAAATAGAGCGTAAAGAAAATATCAAGGAATTGATCAATGATATCGCAGATTATGTGGAAAGTAATCCAGATGGCAGTCTACAGGATTATTTACAGGAGATTTCCTTATATACAGATAAAGAACAGACACAGCAGGGGGACTTTGTGCAGTTGATGACGATTCATGCAGCTAAAGGCCTTGAGTTTGATAATGTGTTTGTATACAGTCTTTGTGAAGGTATTTTTCCAAATGAAAAAAGTGTTGGAGAAGGTGGACAGGAGGCATTGGAAGAAGAACGTCGTCTTGCCTATGTTGCCTTTACCAGAGCAAAGAAGCAGTTGTTTTTAAGTGATTCCTATGGCTATAGTTACATACTGGATAAAATTAAAACAACCTCAAGATTTATTAGTGAGATACCAGAAGAATATTTAGAGGATGTTGGCGCAAAACCACGAAACAGTTTTGCTGGTGATGTGGATACATTCAGTGGTGCTGATTTCTTATCCATGAATCAAAGATCACGTTCTTTTTCAACAGGAGAACGCCATCAGGATGATATGATTCAGCATGCTCCACAGGATTTTGTGGATAATTCTTCAAAAATAGTAGAAAAACCGAAGAAAAAGGGTAAGATAAGAAAAGGTGATCTCGTGAACCATGCTTCATTTGGAGATGGTGTGGTCATAAAAATGGAAGGTGATTTAGCTGTGATTGCTTTTGACCAGAAATTCGGTATCAGAAAAATCATGGTAACACACCCATCCCTTACAAAAAAATAGGAGGTTTCTATGAGTCAACAACGAATATTGGAATTACGCCGTATCTTAGATCGGCTTTCTTATGAATATTATGTATTGGACAAGCCAAGTGTATCGGATCAGGAATATGATCGATATTATCAGGAGCTGGAATCTTTGGAACAACAGTTTCCAGAATATGCTGATCCTAACTCTATCACACAAAGAGTTGGCGGTGTGGTATTAGATGCATTCACGAAAGTAGAACATAGTCGTGCTATGTTATCTTTGGATGATGTGTTCAATTTAGAAGAATTACAGGACTTTGATCGAAAGGTGCGTGAAGTGGAGCCCAATGCCCGCTATGTCGCAGAATTAAAAATCGATGGTCTGGCAATGTCTTTGATTTATCGTAATGGTACATTTGTTCAGGCGGTTACACGAGGCAATGGTATCGTTGGAGAAGATGTTACTCATAATGTTCGTACGATTCAAAGTATTCCTATGCATATTCCATATACAGAAGAAGTGGAGGTGCGTGGTGAAGTATATATGCCAAATGCATCCTTTGAAATGTTGAATAAACAACGAGAAGAAAAAGGTGAAGAATTATTTGCGAATCCAAGAAATGCTGCCGCAGGTTCTATCCGCCAGCTGGATTCAAAAATTGCCGCAAGTCGTAAATTAGATGCTTTCTGGTACTATTTCGTAAATTCTTCAGAATTTGGTATTCAAAGTCAGGAAGAAGCACTTGAAAAGATGGAAGAAATGCATTTGCGTGTCAATCCGCTTCGCCGTATCTGTGCGAATATGGATGAAGTATGGGCATTTATTCAGGAAATTGGGGAACAGCGACCTCATTTGCCATATGCCATTGATGGTATGGTCATCAAGGTAGATTCCTTTGCGGCACAGGCGCATTTAGGAAATACCATAAGGGCACCAAAATGGGCAATTGCTTATAAATTCCCAGCTGAAGAAGTTGTCACAAAGCTTTTAGATATCGTATTGACAGTAGGAAGAACAGGAAAAATTACACCAAATGCTGTATTAGAACCAGTCAGAGTCGCTGGAACAACTGTAAGTGCAGCTACGCTTCATAATGAAGATATGATCAAAGAAAAAGATGTACGTATCAACGATGATGTTGTCATACGAAAAGCTGGAGATATCATTCCAGAAGTCGTAAGAGCAATCGATGAAAGAAGAGATGGTACACAGGCTGTTTATCAGTTCCCAAATGTGTGTCCAGTATGTGGCAGTGAACTTGTTCGTTTACCTGATGAGGCTGCCCATTATTGTATCAATCAGGACTGTCCAGCACGTGTAGTGGAAAGTATGATTCACTTCGCCAGCAGAGATGCCATGAATATTGATACATTGGGAGAAAAGAAAGTAGAATTCTTCCATGATAAAGGATTATTAAATACCATAGAAGATATTTATCGTTTGGTGGAACATAAAGAAGAAATCTTAGCTTTTGAAGGATTTAAAGAAAAAAGCTATCAGAATATGATTGATGCGATTGAAGTGAGTAAACAAAATCCATTGGAAGATTTAATCTTTGGACTTGGTATTCGTCAGGTTGGAAAAAAGGCCGCAAAGATACTTGCGAAACGTTTCCTTACTATGGATGCCTTAATGCAGGCAAGCCATGATGAATTAACGATGATCAAAGATATTGGAGATATCACAGCGCAAAGTATTGTGGCATTCTTCCATGAACCCAAAAATATAGAACTGATCAATCATTTAAAAGCATATGGCTTACGTATGGATACAGAAAAAGAAGAAATCAAAGAAAGTATCTTTACAGGAAAAACGGTAGTTTTAACAGGTACTTTAACACAGCTAACCAGAAATGAAGCAAAGGCAATCTTAGAAGGACTGGGGGCAAATGTCAGCGGTTCTGTATCAAAGAAAACAGATTATGTCATTTATGGAGAAGCAGCAGGCAGTAAACTAACCAAGGCCAATGATTTAGGCGTTGCGACCATGGATGAAGAAACCTTTATGAAAGAGGTGAGCTGATGTGAAATTAAAAGATTTGGGGTTAATTGCATTATCCGGCGTACTATTATTAAGCGGCTGTAACAACTCTGATGATAAGAAAAAGGATAAAAATGATGGAAAAGAAACCGTTGCGATACGTGAGGGAGATTATACCGCATTATTACCTTTTGATGTCAGTGATGCCCGTTTAAAACACATGACCATGGTAACCAATCTAAATGATACATTGGAAATCGCCAATGGTTTGATGAAATATAGTAAACAGCACTTTTCACCAGATACATATACGTATCGGGAAAGCCAGTTCTTAGATTACAATACCTTAGATGCATCTGCGGATAAAAATGGATTATTGGGTAGAAAAAGCGAAGAAAATCCTATTGGTTTAAATCCAGAAAATGGCACTGCCTTTCAGACAGATAAAGGAACCATAAAAGATCCTGTTATTCTGGTTGATATATTTGAGATTGACTGGTATAAAGGGGAAGAATTAAGTGGTTTATCACTAGCCATGGTAGTCAACAGTCAGGATGTTGATGAAAAAAATCAGAAATATACGATTAAAGAAAGTGATATGAAAAAATATGAAAGTGTATATGGTCAGCGTTTGCTGCAATATATGCGTGATACCTATCCACAGATGAAAAAACTTCCGATTTATGTTACTGTATATGATATCGCAGGAGATCAGGAGGGCATACCTGGAACCTTTAAACGGGAAGGATATGTAAAAGGCGATGCCACATCCATTGATTTTTCAGATATCAATGCCAACTGGGTATTATTTCCAACGGATGAAAGTGATAAAAAGGATGCGACCACAAATACAGCTTTTGTGAATTATAAAAAAGCATTAGCTGAACTGGATTTGGGAGATGATACTTCCATAATAGGAAAAGGCTATTTTGAAAATGATAGTTTGAATGAATTGAAAATATCCGTTGTGGCACATGCGAAAACCGGTATGGAAATGAATGCTATTGCCCAGCTGCTTGTAGAAAATCTAGATGAGTTTGCGACATCCTATCGCATCACTGTAGATGTCAGTTGTGATAACAATCATTATGCTGCCATTGAACGTGAAAAGAACAGTAGTAAAGTAACAACGATCTTATTTTAAATAAGAAGCTGATAGATAGAAGGAGGAAAACATGGAAACTTTTGATGAAGCGTATTTTAAAAAGCTTGCACATGATATCATGTTTGATGTCAACGAAGAAGAAGTAAAGAAACTTCAAGAAGAATTCAAAGTATTACTGGAACAGATCGAAGTATTGGATGAAATCAATACGGAGGGTGTAGAAGAAATGATCTACCCATTTGAAGCAGACACAGCATTCTTAAGAGAAGATGTTGTGGAAAATGTAATTTCGCAGGAAGATGCATTAGCAAATGCAGCGAGCGTACGTGCTGGTCATGTACATGTTCCAAAGGTGGTGAAGTAAGATGGATTTTGAAAAGACAAGAGAAAAAGACGTGGAAACACGTGTTGTAGAAGCACTTGAAAAAGCAAGAGATTTACAGGAAAAACTAAATGCAGTTGTGACATTCTGCGATGTGGAAGAACAGCTGGATGAATTAAAAAATGTAGATGAACATGCGCCATTATATGGTTTGCCAATCGTATTAAAAGACAACGTTAATACAAAGGGTGTTCGTACGACTGCAAGTTCTCGTATTCTGGATAACTATGTTCCAGTATATAATGCCGCAATTGTTGATAAATTGAAAGCAGCCGGAGCGGTTGTAATCGCAAAAGCGAGCATGGATGAATTAGGTATGGGTGGTACTAACAAAAATGCATATACCGGAAAAGTAAACAATCCATGGGATACAAATCGAATTTCTGGAGGAAGCTCTGGGGGTAGTGCAGTGCTTGTCGCAAGTGGTGTTGTGCCTTTTGCGATTGGTACGGATACTGGTGACAGTGTAAGAAAACCAGCTGCTTATAACGGTATTATTGGTATGAAACCAACTTATGGAAGAATTTCACGTTATGGTATCATTCCTTATGCATCCTCTTTGGATCATGTAGGATACTTTACTACAGCTATTGAAGATGCCGCAAAAGCATTGGAAGTTTTAGCTGGAAGAGATGATCGTGATATGACTTCTTCTTACAAAGAAGTAGAAGCATATGCTTCAAATATCAATTCTGATATCAAAGGAAAACGTATTGCGGTACTAGAAAATGTACAACAGGGCGTAAGCAATATTGATGTAAAAGAAAATTTTGATGCATTAATGAAAGCTTTAGAAAGTAAAGGTGCGATCGTAGAACGTGTACACTTTGATGATAAACTGATGAAAGCTATTTTACCTGTTTATTACATTATCGCAAATGCGGAAGCAACCGCAAATCACTCAAATTTAGATGGTATCCGTTTTGGTATGCGTGAAGATGGGGAAAGTGTAGAAGAAGTAATGATTAATTCCCGTACAAAAGGCCTTTGTTCCTATGTGCGCAGACGTTTTGTGGTAGGAAGCTACTCTTTGTTTGAAGAAAATCAGGAAAAGATTTTCCGTAAAGCACAGAAAGTACGTCGTTTAATTGTTGAAGAATTAGCAAATTGTTTAAAAGATTATGATGTTGTCATTGCGAATGCAAGTAGTGATGTTGCGCCGTTATCTGAAGAAAGCCGTGAAGAACATTTAGATAATGATGCGCTTGTCGCAGAAAACTATATGGCGATTGGAAACTTCTCAGGATATCCAAGTATGACAATGCCTACAGGTTTTGTAAAAGGCCTTCCAATCGGAATCAATATGACTGCGAAAGCATTTGATGAACAAACATTATTCAATATTGGAAAAGCAATTGAAGAAATCACAGGATTAAAAGGAAACGATGTGGAGGTGTCAAAATGAATTATGAAACAGTAATCGGGATTGAAATCCACTGCGAATTAAAAACAAAGACAAAAATGTTCTCCAGTGCACCTGTTTCCTTTGGAGAAACAGCAAACACTTGTGTGAATGAAATAGATTTAGGTCATCCTGGTACATTGCCATGTGTCAATAAAGAAGCAGTACGTCTTGCAATCAAAGCTGCAACTGCATTAAACTGTACCATTGATCCATTAGTAAAATTTGATCGTAAAAACTATTATTATTCTGATCTTCCTAAAGGATTCCAGATTACACAGCAATTCCACCCAATTGGACGTAACGGCAGCATTTCTATTGATACCAAAAATGGCAAGAAAGAAATCAGAATCAACCGTATTCATATGGAGGAAGATACCGCAAAACAATTCCACTCTGATGCTGGTACATTAATTGATTTTAACCGTGCAGGAACACCACTTGTGGAAATCGTAAGTGAACCAGATATCCGTAATGGAGAAGAAGCAGCTGCTTATGTTGAAAAACTAAGAACTTTATTATTCTATCTTGGTGTATCTGATGTAAAGATGGAAGAAGGAAGCATGCGTTGTGATGTCAATGTATCTATTCGTGAAGAAGGCAGTGATACATTTGGCACAAGAACAGAAATCAAAAACCTGAACTCTATCAGTAATGTTCAAAAAGCCATAGATGCGGAAGTTGCCCGTCAAAAAGAAGTCATCGAAAGTGGCGGTCAGGTTGTTCAGGCAACTAGACGTTATGATGAAACACAGAAAACAACAGTAATGATGCGTAAGAAAGAGGGAAGTGTGGATTATAAATATTTCCCAGAACCAAATATTTTCCCAATTCGTTTAGATGAAGCATGGATCAAAGATATCCAAGAACATATGGAAGAACTTCCAGATGCAAGAAAACAGCGTTATATGGATGAATTAGGCCTTAAAGAATATGATGCAGGCGTATTGGTAAACAATCGTGATCTTGCGGATTTCTTTGAACTGGTATGTGAACACACCAAAGATTACAAAAAGGCTGCCAACTGGGTCATTGTGGAAATGGTTGCGGCTTTAAACAAAGCAACGTTAAAACTATCAGAAAACCCATGTAATCCAGCTCATTTAGGTACCATGATCAATATGGTAAACGATGGAGAAATCAGTGGTAAACAAGCAAAAGTCGTATTTGAAGAAATCATGAAAGGAAAAGATCCTAAAAAGGTTGTAGAAGAAAAAGGCATGAAACAAATGAGTGATACATCTGAATTATTAGCGATGATCACAACGGTCTTAGATAACAATCCACAATCTATTGAGGACTTCAAAAATGGTAAGGATCGTGCTGTAGGATTCTTGGTTGGCCAGGTTATGAAGGCCAGCAAAGGACAGGCAAATCCTGCAATGACAAATAAGATGATTCAGGAAGAACTGAAAAAAAGATAGCATTCTGTTACATTTTCTAGTACAATAGAGGTGTTGAGGTGAATAATATGAGTAAACAGAAAAACATGAAAAACCAAAAACAGAAGAGAAATACAAGAAAGTCCAGTAAGGTTTTAATTACTGTCGCAATCATTGTATTGTTAATTCCATTGCTTCTGTTAGGCTATATATATTTTGGAGCGAAAGAAAACAGTGGCAAACCAGTCACGGGGTCCCGCTTTGAAAATTCACTTGACCCTGCTATTACACAAGAACAAATGGATAAGGTGAAAAAAGCTTTAAATTTTGATGGAGTAGAAAAGGTCGAAGTCAATTTGACAAGTGCAACACTTCGTATTACGATGGATGCGGCAGATGACATCGATCAAGATACATTAGAAAACCTGTTGAATGCAGCATATGACAAAGTAAATGATATCCTTCCAGTGAAAACATATTTCACGAATAAAGATAAAACCAAAATGTATGATTTAGATATTCATGCATATAACTTTATTCCAGATGATTCACATAAGGAAGATGATCAAATCTATTTAGAACTGGTCAAGAATGCTGCCAATAAAAAGAAGGTTGTAGATAACATTACAACCCCAAAAAACGAAAAAGAAGCAAAAGAATTATTGAAACAACAGGAAGAAGCGAATAAGAAATAAAAAGGGCGATTGCCCTTTTTTGAGGTGTAAAATGAAAAAGAATGATAAAATTGTTGGAACATGTAGTGGCTATACCAAAGAAGGCCTGGGCGTTGTGAAAATTGATGGCTTTCCTTTATTTGTAAAGGGAATCTTACAGAATGAAACAGCAGAAATGGTCGTTACATTAGTGAAAAAAACATATGGATATGCAAAAGTCCTATCTATCAAAGAACCATCAAATCAGCGATGTGAATTAAAATGTCCTGTCGCAAAACAATGTGGAGGATGTCAGCTACAGCATATGACTTATACAGAACAGCTGCGCTTTAAGAAACAAAAAGTACAGGATGTCATTGATCGTATCGCAAAACTGGATATGAAAGTTGAAGATGTATTAGGGATGGAAAATCCATGGTACTATCGTAATAAATGCCAAATACCTGTAGGTGTGGATCAAAATAAAGTTGTCACAGGCTTTTATCGTATCCATTCCAATACCATCATTGATACAAACGCCTGTGCGATTCAAAGTGAAACCATTAATGAAGTATTATCCCATATGAAAGAATTGCTTCAAACATATGGCAATGCCTCTGTATTTCGCCATCTTTTGATCAAACATGCATTCACAACAGGGGAGGTCATGCTGGTATGGATCGTGCGAGAATATCCTTTCTCATCTATGAAAGAAATGGCAGAAGATATCGTTCAAAGGCTTCCTTATATCAAAAGTGTAATCGTCAATGTAAACACCAGAACGGATAATGTGATTCTTGGAGAAAAAGAATATACCCTGTATGGAGATTCTTATATCACAGATGCCATTCATAACCTAAAATTCCATATCTCCAGCAAATCATTTTATCAGGTTAATCCTGTGCAGACCAATGTGCTATATGGCAAAGCATTAGAATTAGCGCAGCTGAGCGGGAAAGAAACAGTTATTGATTTATATTGTGGTGTCGGTACGATTTCTATGTTCTTAGCGCAAAAAGCGAAAAAGGTTATCGGAATTGAAATCGTTCCACAGGCCATTCAAGACGCAAAAGAAAATGCGAAAATGAATAACATTGATAATATTGAATTTATCTGTAGTGATGCTGCCAGCTATGCAAATAAACTAAGTGAAGAAAATATGCGTCCGGATGTCATTGTCGTGGATCCGCCAAGAAAAGGATTGGATCAGATAACATTAAACAGTATTATAAAAATGCAGCCAGAACGCATTGTTTATGTATCCTGTGATCCTGCCACAATGGCACGTGATCTTGGCATTATCAAAAAAAGCAATTATGAAATCAAGCTGGTTCAACCAGTAGATATGTTTTCACAAACCAATGGTGTAGAATGTGTGACGTTGATAGAAAGAATTTAATGAAAATATTTGCCTGATTTTATCAGGCTTTTCTTATGTTTTTCTACAAGTGAGTAAGTAAAATCAGCATCTTAGTATATATTTCATGACATAGGAAAAAATATCTGATAAACTAAAAACCAACAAGGGGAGATACGACATGCAAGTAAAAATTATGGAAGATGATACAATCGAAGAAACAATCATCACGATACGCTGCAGGAAAAAAGATGAAAAAATAAAAACTCTGGTATCCATCCTGCAAATGCAGGACCATAAACTCATAGGAAGATATCGTGGGGAAGATTATATGGTAACACTTGATGATATTTTTTATATAGAAACCATTGATAAACAGGTATATCTGTATACCCAGACAACGATTTATACATCGGATTTACGGTTATATGAAATCGAAGAACGATGCATAGAATATGATTTTCTCAGGGCAAGTAAGTCCACCATCATCAATTTTCAAAAGATTCAATCTTTACGCCCTGATCTGGATGGAAGAATTCAGGTAACAATGAAAAACGATAAAAAATTATTTGTGTCCAGGCAATATGCGCCAATTCTAAAAAAACGTTTGGGGGTCTTAAAATGAAAAGACAAGGATTTATCATAAATTATCTAATCACATTTGCGGCAAGTATACTTGTGATTTCAGCTCTGGGATATTTATTAGGCGATATGGTAAAAGATATGTCTACATTATTTTCCTTGGGGAAATTAGGTTTGTCCTATAGGGTGATCATGCAGATTGCGATATTGAGTTTTTTGATCGCAATCTATACCCATATCTTATTTGAATCAAATTTTTTAAATGAACAGCTTTTTCTACACAAAGTCATTGCGATGTTTTTCATATCCGGTTTGACAACCGCAGTCTTTATTGCTGTATTTGGCTGGTTTCCCATCACATCAATGAAAGGATGGATCGGTTTTATTTTATCCTTTCTCATCTGTTTTATTGTCGCAACAGCAGGAATGCTTTACAAATATAAAAAAGAAGAACAGCGATATAATGCATGCTTAAAAGAAATGCAGAAGGAGAAACCATATGAATAAGATCATCATGAAACATGTATCAAAATCTTTTGGACAGACATGTGTTCTTTCTTCCATTAATCTTGAAATTCAAGAGGGAGAAATCTTTGGATTACTTGGACCAAGTGGTGCTGGGAAAACAACAATCGTAAAAATATTAAGTGGGCAATTGTCTTATCAGGGAAGTGTGTGGATCGATCAACAGGAGTGTAAAAATCATACAGATGCATGGTTAAAAACGATAGGGATGTCTATGGATGAATTTGGCTTTTATCGTCGATTGAGCATATGGGATAATCTGTGTATGTTTGCGAAGCTTCGAGGTGTGAGTAAGCAGCGTGTGATCGATGTCTTGCGACAATTATCTTTATATGATGAGCGAAACAGCGCAATATGTAATTTATCAAAAGGTATGAAACAGCGATTATCCTTCGCAAATGCAATCTTACATGAGCCATCTTTGATATTTCTTGATGAGCCAACAAATGGACTTGATCCCAATACTATGAAAGAACTTCATGATATGATCAAACATTTGAATGAACAGGGAACCACCATTTTTTTGACTACTCACAACATGGAAGAAGCAGAAAAACTTTGTGATCATGTGGCATTATTAAATGAAGGACATATTGTTTTATATGGAAATCCTAAAGCATTATGTTGTCAATATGACCATTTAAAAACCATTACCATTCAAACAAAAGATCATCAAAAAATAGAACTACCCAATACAGCTGATTCAGCTCAACAGTTATTTGATGTTCTACGTAGGAACAATATTGAAACCATCCATTCATCAGAAGCAAATCTTGAACAAATATTCAGAGAAGTAACTGGAAGGGGGTTGTCCTAATGAAAGCTCTAGCGTTGTTTCAAATACAGTTGAAAGACATCTTGAAAAATCTTCAAGTATGTTTATTATTCTTTGTTTTTCCTGTGATTGGCTTTGTCATGAGCAGTAGTATGCAGGATCAATCCTCATTTTTTATTTCAGTATTTGCGACCATGCATGTTGTTTTTACACCTATGATGACAATGTCTACCATACTTGCGGAACAAAAGGAACAAAAAATTATCCGTAATCTGGCATATGCAGGTGTACCATCCAGTTTATATTTGTTGGTACATGGTGTACTTGTATGTTTTCTAACATGCTTCACAGCTTGTTTATTTCTTGTATTTCCTGGTTTTTCACTAGATGTAATACCATTTTTGACAGCGGTATTCACGGGTGTCATCCTAAGTATTTTACTAGGTGGATGTATTGCCTTGTCAACATCTTCTTTATCTTCCTCAAATGCTGTCGTTATGCCATTTGCTATGTTATTTTCGTTTGTGCCTATGCTTGCGAATTTCAATGAACATTTGGATAATATTTCAAATATCCTGTACTCTAAACAAGTCAGCATAATGATGAACAATCTTCATCAAATAAATTTTTTATCTAGTCTGATTCTTGTCTTTACTGCTTTGTTATTGATCATATGGTTTTACTTGGCATATCATAAAAGCATGAAAGCCGATGTTTGATTTGTCCATCATAATTTGATGGACTTTTTCTTTGATAGCCTGTTGTATTTTGAAATCTTATGATATAGTAAAGATAACAAAAACAAATGCTTACCATAAGAAAAGAGGTAAAGTAATGATAAAAACAATCATTTTTGAAATTAAAGAGCGCTACAAGATACCCTGTATTATAGAAGATGCTTTATATGAAAACGATCACTTAGAAAACAAGTTTATGGAAGTAGTATCCTTAAAACAAGGCTTACATGAAGTATTGGTATATGAGCTTACAAGTTATAAACCATTTTCCAATGTTTTTAACCGAAAGTACAAGTCGTAGAAGCTCCATATGAATCTTAAACAAAAAGCCAGGCAGCTGAAAACGGATATTCCAGCGATCTATCTGGTATTAAAAGATAAAGAAACACCTGGTTTCGCAAAGCTTATGGCGGGTATCACGATTGGATATGCATTATCTCCCATTGATCTTATTCCAGACTTTGTGCCCGTATTAGGATATTTGGATGATGTGATTTTGTTGCCAATAATGATTGCGCTGACCATCCATTTCATTCCAAAAGATGTATGGGAAAGAAGTAGAAAAGTAGCACATGACATGTGGAAGGATGGAAAACCAAAGAAATGGTATTATGCAATACCAGTCCTTTGTATCTGGTTATTGATCATCATAATGTTTATTCGTGCCATCATATAGAGGAAAAGAAGAATATCAAAAGAATCATTTGTTTAAAATCCAGAGTTCTAAAATTCTGGAATCACAAAGAGATGCTGTTTTAAATGAATTGCAGGATGAAGTTAAATAAAAAAAGCACAAGGAGAGAAAAATATGGATGAAGAAAAAATTAACTTAAAAGATTTTTTATACCACAAAGTATTAAACGTTTTAAATGCATACGATTATGATGATATTTACACGATTATATTTTTCGTTTATTCTAATGAATGTTTTGAATATGAAAATTATCAAAATCTATCTGAATTTTCTGTTTCTAACAACACTGAGCAATATTTCAAAAGAGAGTACGAAGATTATATGAAAACATATAGAGGCGAAGATGATAATATGGACACACGTGAAAATGGGCGTTTTAGTGAAATTAGATGGAATTATGCATATATGAGTCAAGACGAAACACCAATTATAAATGACGAAAATTATGAAATGTTGATAAAATGGTATAAACAGGAGGGAATTGAAAATATAGGATTTGAAGATGATGATTGTTATGATGAACATATGAATTATATTGGCAAAGGGCCAGTGGGTTGTTATGAATTACTGCAAGAGGTGACACAAGTCGCAAAAAGAATCCAGAAGGAAGATTACTTCTTGAAAAAGGCTGGAAGAAGGATTCCGATCATTATCTTAGAATATGAGGATACATGGTACACAAGGAAAGCAACTTTGGAAGCAAATGTACATGGAGAAGCGTGTGATTATTTAGAGTATGCTAAGTAATCACGCATATTGAACAATAGTTGAAGGAGAAAAAATGATTAAAATTATAGAAAACCAAGAAGAAAAAAGCAATATTGCACGATATATATTAGAAGCATTACCAGAATGGTTTGGTATAGAAGCGGCACGTGAAGAATATATCGAAGAAAGTCGTCATCAATATTTCATTGCGGCAGTAGAAAATGATATTCCTATAGGATTTCTTTGTCTAAAAGGCACAGGCAAAGATACATGTGAAATAGCTGTCATGGGAGTAAAAAAAGAATATCAGCGTGCAGGCATAGGAAAACAATTATTTATGGCCGCAAAACAATATGCAAAGCAGCAAGGTATATCTTTCTTACAGGTAAAGACAGTTGCAATGGGACATTATGAAGAATATGATCAAACAAACAAGTTTTACCTAAGTTTAGGCTTTAAAGAATTTGAAGTATTTCCTACCCTTTGGGATAAACACAATCCCTGTCAGGTGTATGTGATGGCGATAAGATAGAGTAATAGAATCATACAAGGCATTTTGCATTCAGCGATGACATAATGTTGTCGCTTTTTTTTCAATAAAATAAACATCTTCTATGATAAAATAAAGATATATGTAAAAGGAGAACAATCATGGAAGAATATCAGGTACCAATCATGCAATTGGATCATCAAGCAGTAGAATATCTAACACTTTATGTGGATGATGAAAATGATGATATCATTATGTATTTGCATTATCTTAATCAGACATATAAAGCCACAGGCAGCAGTTATTTTAGTGCTTATCAAAGCCTTCGGGATCAACTATTAGAAGATGGTTATGGCTTAAAATGCAATGGTTCCTATATCAATGCCATACAATCTGCGATGATGTCTTTTGTGGATAAAGTATATCTTGTGACATCTGGCAAACAGGCTTTACAAAAAGATATTGTCAATCTGTTTGATGAAGCAGATATCCATGATTTTCCAGATACAGAAAAACAGCAGGCCTTTGCGAATCTTTGGTTTGCGTCCTTAACATAGGAAAAGGTGAAAATAATATGATGAGAAATCCACAACAGACGATTGGAAATCTGATTGAAAAATCTACCCAGGCTTTTATCGCATATATCGATGGAGAAGGTTATCCAATCACAAAAGCAATGTTGAAGCCAAGAGATCGAAAAGATATCAAAGAATTTTGGTTCACCACCAATACCTCTTCAAACAAAGTGAAATTCTTCCGTGAAAATCCTAAAGCAAGTATCTATTTTGTGGATAAACGTTTCTTTCGTGGTGTCAGCCTAATTGGAACAGTAGAAGTATTAGAAGATCAGGAATCAAAAAGACAGATCTGGCTGGAAGGAGATACTATGTATTATCCATTAGGCGTTGATGATCCAGACTATTGTGTTTTAAAATTTACTGCCATCAAGGGAAGATATTATAGTAATTTTCATTCTGAGGATTTTACGATAGAATGAATCGTTTGTCTTGTTTTATAAATGGCTTTCCTAAGGAGTTAGCGGCTGATGTAGAATATGTATGTGAATGGATACAAATGCATGCGCATACAAAACATGATGTTTTTCAAGAATACAGTGAATGGAAATTAAGCAATGGAGAAATTATAAAAATACCTTATCGCATGTATGAAACAGATATCCTTTTCCCAACATCACTAAATGATATACAAGTTATAATATATCATTGTATTTATACAAGAAATGATAATGGATATATTAGAGAAAGACATGTGAAGGCATTAATTGAAAATGAACCACCAGAATGGGTTTATCCGTATATTTTAAAAGTATGTAATGAATATGTAATGAAAATATTAGAGCTTGTTTATCAAAATTTACACACAAAAGATTGTACAAAATGGAAATCATTCTGTTTGTTGAATCAAAAAACTTTTGTTTATAGCTATCAAAGGATGACAAGTTATTGGAATGAATATTATCGTTCTACCTGTTATCTGTTTCATGATTATATAGGCAGAAAATTGTTTCGGGAGTGTTTTGGTTATACAAGGGCGTTGGAAAAGAAATCATAAAGAATGAACAATATCACAAAAATATATCGAGAAAGGGATTACATATCATTTTAATCGTATTATTTGTTCGTTTTTTAAATTTTATGAACGATTAAAAAATCGTGTTGACAATCAAATGATATATGTTAAACTATAGTCAAGTTGATAAGGAAACACTCGACGTGTTACTGGTAAGGCAGGCAAGATCGAAGGTTGACAGAATAGAAGCAAATGGGATTTCTATATACTGTTGAACTTTGGTCTTTTTTTGTGGTCTGTCGGTATGTGATGTGTTTTAATGTCAACAATATTTACTGGCCGGTAAATGTGCGTAAAAAATGATAACAAAAAAGGAGAAACTTATGGATACGAACAAATTAACAAAAGAGATTTTAGAAAATGTCGGTGGTAAAAATAACATTAAAGACGTTACACATTGTTTTACAAGATTACGTTTTGTTTTAAAAGATGAATCAAAAGCGGAAAAAGATATCATCAATCATTTAGAGGGTGTTATTCAAGTTGTAGTATCTGGAGGACAATTTCAGGTAGTATTAGGCTCTAAAGTAACAAAAGTTTATGATGCATTATTGCCAATGGTTGATTTGGATGAAAATGCAAGAGGCGAATCAGAGGAAAAAGGAAATCTGTTTAATCGTGTATTACAGGTCGTTTCAAAAATGTTTACACCATTGATTCCTGCAATTGCGGCTTCTGGTTTGATTTCTGGAGCTTTGACAGCAGTAAAATTACTGGCAGCACAAAATGGTACAGATATTTCTACAAATGATACCTACATATTACTTTATGCAGCAAGTCAGATTATTTTCTACTTTATGCCTATATTCTTAGGATATACAGCAGCGAAAGCATTAAAATGCAACGAGTTTATTGCGATGACAATTGGTGGTTTCTTATGTTATCCACAAATTGATGCCATCATTCAGGATGCTTCCACAGCGACTAGTATCTTTGGACTTCCTGTAATTAAAGGTGCATGGACAATTGGAGAAGCTACAAAAGCATTCAGTTATACAGGTTCAGTTATACCTATTTTATTAGCAGTATTTGTTCTTGTTTATTTAGAACGTGTATTAAAGAAATTTGTTCCTCAGATACTTCAGATCATCTTGGTACCTGGTGTTTCTTTGATTGTTATGGTTCCTCTGACTTTGAGCTTATTAGGTCCTGTAGGTGTATGGGTTGGTAATGTGATTCAGACAATGTATACAGTATTGATGGACTTTAACGCAATTCTTGGTGGAGCAGTTATTGGTGGCTTATGGGGTGTATTCGTTATATTCGGAGCACATCGAGCATTATTACCGATTGGTTTAAATGATATCGCAGTGAGCGGAAAACAAAATCTATTAGCGTTTGCAGGAGCAGCTAACTTCTCACAAGGTGGTGCTGCTTTGGGTGTTATGTTAAAAACAAAGAGCCAGGATATGAAGGGTGTAGCAGCAGCTGCAACAATATCTGCCGCAGTTGTGGGTATTACAGAACCTGCGATTTATGGATGTAACCTTCGTTTGAAAAAACCTATGATTGCCGCAATCATCTGTGGTGCTATCGGTGGTGGCATCATGGGATTAGGCGGTGTTTATGGTGACGCCTTTGCTAATAATGGTGTGTTAACTATCTTCACATATGCAGCAGGTGGAATGACAAAATTTGCATTCTACATTATTGGATGTCTGGTTGCATTCTTTGGAGCCGCTGCTTTAACATATGTGATGGGATTTGAAGATGTAGAAGAAAAAAAATCAACTGTAAAAGCAGTGACAAACAGTTATGAAGTAAAAGCACCTGTATTAGGTGAGGTTGTTCAAATGAGTGAAGTAAATGATGAAGCTTTTGCTTCAGAAGCATTAGGAAAAGGAATCGCTATTTATCCTGAAAAGGGTGAAGTTATTGCACCAGAAGATTGTACAGTTACTTTTGTTTATCCAACAAAACATGCGATTGGGCTGACATTTGATAATGGTGTAGAATTATTAATCCATATCGGTATCAATACAGTAGAATTAAATGGTAACTATTTTACACAGAATGTAGAAGCAGGGACACATGTGGAAAAAGGTACTTGCATTGTATCCTTTGATATTGATAAAATCAAAGCAGAAGGATATGATCCAACCGTTATGGTTATTGTTAGCAATACACCAGAATATGCGTCTGTAGAAGGATTGAAAATATCAAATGCAAATGCAGATACATCAGTTATCGGTATTTCAATTTAATATAGAAAGGATGATATAATATGAAAACAAAATTTCCTAAAAATTTTTTATGGGGCGCATCTTCATCCGCTTTCCAGATTGAAGGAGGATGGGATGAAGATGGAAAAGGAATGAGTGTTGCTGATTACAATTCATTCAAACGTTCTGATAAACAGGCTGACAGCAAAGTAGCAAGTGATTTTTATCATCACTACAAAGAAGATATCGCCTTGATGAAGGAACTTGGTATGAAAATTTATCGTTTCTCTTTATCATGGGCCAGAATCATCCCTGATGGTGATGGAAAAGTCAATCAAGCAGGAATAGATTTCTATCACAATGTCATTGATTGCCTTTTAGAAAATGGAATTCAGCCGTTTGTGACATTATATCACTTTGATTTGCCTTATGCTTTGGTTGAAAAATACAATGGATGGGAAAACAGAGAATGCGTCAATGCTTTTGAAAGATATGCAAAAGTATGTTTTAAAGAATATGGGGATAAAGTAAAATACTGGCAGGTTATCAACGAACAAAATCTAATGATTCGTGTAGATGAACGTATGAATATCAATGAACCAGATCCTTGGAAAGCTGATAAAATACGTGCACAAATGGATTACCATATGTTTTTGGCACATGCCCTTGCAACAAAGGCATGTCATGAAATAATTAAAGATGGAAAGATTGGGCCAGCCATTTCATCTACTTGTACATATCCATTAACAAATAAACCTGAAGATGTATGGGCAGCGAAAATGAATGATGCCATGAAAACAGTATATTGTCTAGATATGCATTTCTATGGGAAATATCCAGGATACTATATGCGTTATCTAAAAGAACGGGATATCGTACCTGTAATGTTAGATGGTGATGAAGAAATATTAAAATATGGAAAGCCAGATTATATCGCTTTGAATTATTATCGTACCTTGTGTGCAAGTTATCTGCCAGCAGATGAAGCACACCCTATTGGAAGTCGTGTGTTCAGAGGAAATGAAGTGGATTTTGATCAATATGGATATTGCAGAGATGAAAAAAATGAGCATCTGACAGCTAGTGAATATGGAGCCAATATAGATCCTATGGGATTACGTATTGTATTAAATGATTACTATGCAAGATATCATGTACCATTGATTATTACGGAAAACGGATTAGGTACACCAGATGTTGTAAGCGAAGATGGTAAAGTGCATGATGATTATCGAATTGATTACATTGCTAAGCACTTAAAAGCATGCCATTTGGCAATAGAAGATGGTGTAGAGTTGATGGGATATTCTCCATGGTCATTTATGGATTTATTAAGTTCTCATCAGGGATTTAGAAAACGTTATGGATTTGTATATGTCAATCGTGAAGATATGGACATGAAAGATTTAAAACGTATTAAAAAAGACAGTTATTACTGGTATCAAGATGTAATAAAAACAAATGGGGAAAATATATAATTTATAAAGCATAACAAAGTGTTTATTCAGATAAAATAAACACATAAAGAAAGGATTAGGTTGATATGATCGTAAAAAAAGTATTGAATAACTCTCTGATTTTCGCTTTAGATGATCAGGGTAAAGAAGTAATTCTGATGGGAAAAGGGATTGGTTATCATTTATCAACTGGAAGTGTTATTGAAAAACAGGATATAGAAAAAGTATTTATATTGAAAGAAGAAAATATCGCAAAAAATATCATACAGCTTGCGGCAAGTACAGATGAGGTTTATTTTGATATCACAAAACAAATTATAGACCATGCGATTGAAATGTATCATATGCAGCTTTCCGATTATATCTACCTTGCCTTAACAGATCATATTTCTTATGCAGTACAACGGGCAAAAGAGGGAATTCAGCTAGATAGTTATTGCCCAAATGAAATCAAAAAATTTAATCCAAATGAATTTGAAATAGGAAAATTCGCATTAAAACTAGTGAATGAAAAATTTCATATACAATTATCTGATGATGAAGCAGCAACAATTGCATTGCATTTTGTGAACGCCCAGCCTAATGATCCTTATAAGGAGCAACGGGAGTTAATCAGTAAAGTAGTTAATAACATACTAAATATTATACAATATCATTTTAGTATCATTTATGATAAGGAAAGTATTGATTATATACGTGCAGTCACACATCTTCAACTATTTGTACAGCGTTTGATAAAGAAAGAAATGCTGCCGGATGAGAAAAATGAGTTTTTGTATCGCCATATCATGATGACTTGTCAGGCAGAAAGCGAATGTGTGAAAAAAATAAACATTTATATTAAGAAGAAATTCCATACAGATATCACCAATCAGGAAGAAATGTATCTGGTTTTACATATCCATCGTCTGATTGATAATATCGATCGTAAAATGGGAGCTGTTGCATGCGCATAAGGATGAATCAGCATATACTTTTTTATATCATTGTTACTTTATTCTGGTTTGCACAATATGTTTATATTCCATTTCAGTCAACTTATTTGATATCTATCGGTACTATCAGTAGCATGGTAGGCATTATTATTGGCGCATATGGGATAACACAGATGTTATTGCGTCTGCCTGTTGGAATTTATGCAGATTGTATTGGAAAACATAAAGTATTGATTATCGTTGGAGCGTTATTATCAGGACTTGCTTCTATTGTACGTGTGTATTGTTGTGATGGAACAGGTTTTCTGATTGCTAATCTTTTATCCGGAGTAGCAAGTGCAACATGGATATCCTTTATGGTTTATTATACAGGACAATATTCTAATAACCAACAACAAATGGCAACCAGTAAAGTGATTATGTTTAATAATCTGGGAATGTTATTAGGATTTATTACTAGTACATTATGTTATTCAATCCTAGGGATGAAGTATCTGTGTTTATCAAGTGTATTAGCAGGTATTTTTGCTTGTATACTAGCCTTGTTTTTAAAAGAACCAAAAAAGACAAAAGAGCATTTATCTATAAAGTCACTATGCTGTGTTTGTATGAATAAACGATTAATTATATTTTCCTTTGTTGCATTAATTCAACAAGGCATTCAATTAACTACCACGATGTCTTTTACCAATCAGATTATGAGAGATTGTGGCGCAAGCAACACCATTGTTGGTTTATCCTCTATCATCTACATGATTTCAGCAGTAGGCTTTGCTGGATTAGCATCCACAAAATGGATTGAACAAAAAGGACCAAAAGTTTGGATACCATTAGTATTATCCATCATCGCTGTATATTGTGTATCAGTCGCTTTCACGCACTATATTCCATGTTTACTATTTCTGCAGATATTGCCTGGAATGTCAACCGGATTGTTATTGACTTATGCTACTTCAGAAGCTATGAAAGATATACCACCAGAGAAGAAATCTACTGCAATGGGATTTTTTCAAGCTGTTTATGCAATTGGAATGACAATCTTTCCAATATTTACGGGAAGTGTTGTTTCATCACATGGAATGGCTGCTGGATATATATTATTGGCTATTATTGCATTTTTCTCAAGTATATTAATGGGAGTATATTATAAGAAAAATCAAATGCGTTTAAAACAAATGAATTTACAAATGGATTAAATGATGACTAATTTCATATTTTCGATATCTTATGAAATTAGTCTTTTTTTATAAATATCAAAAGTGTAAATGTTTTTATATAGAGAAAGTAATTTGTTCACTGGTAATGAAAAAACGCATTTTTATGAATTTTTTTAAACTTACATCTTTTTTATTACATGAATTGGAAAGGATATATTGAAAAAAATCAGTGAATGTCTTATAATTTAGAAGGTATGTTTATATACGAAAAGGAGATAAAATTATGACAATTTCATCATTACAAAAAGCTAGATATGAGTATACACCAAAACTTCCAGGAATGCTGAGAAACGGTATTTCAGAAATTTGTGTAAATGAAGGTGAAGAAACTCAGAGTGTAGCTGATCAAGAAAAGATTAAAGCTCTTTTCCCTAACACTTATGGTAAAAAGGAAATTACTTTTGCAAAAGGACAAAACACTTCAGAAGCTAAAAAACAAGTTGTCGGCGTAATCCTTTCTGGTGGACAGGCACCTGGTGGACACAATGTTATTTGTGGTCTGTATGATGCTTTAAAAGCAACAAATGCAGAAAATGAACTTTTAGGTTTCAAAAATGGTCCAAGCGGATTAATCGAAGATGATTTCTTGACATTTGATGATGACTATATTAACCAATATAGAAACACTGGTGGATTTGACATCATTGGTTCAGGTAGAACAAAATTAGAAACTAACGAACAGTTTGCAATTGCTGCAGAAGTTTGTAAAAAACATGGAATTACTGCAATCGTGATTATCGGTGGAGATGATTCAAATACAAATGCCGCTGTATTGGCTGAATATTTTGCAGCTAACAATACTGGTGTTCAGGTAATCGGATGTCCAAAAACAATCGATGGTGACTTGAAAAACGAAGATATCGAATGTTCATTTGGATTCGATACTGCAACAAAAACTTATAGTGAAATGATCGGTAACATTGAAAGAGATGCTAACTCTGCTAAAAAATACTGGCACTTCATCAAAGTTATGGGACGTTCTGCATCACACGTTGCATTAGAATGTGCTCTTGAAACTCAGCCAAACATTTGCTTGGTATCTGAAGAAGTTGCTGAGAAAAAGATGTCTTTATCTCAGATTGCTGATTACATCGCTGATTCAGTAGAAAAAAGAGCTGCTAAAGGCATGAACTTTGGTGTTGCAATTATTCCTGAAGGTGTTGTTGAATTCGTTCCTGAATTCTCTACATTGATTTCAGAAATCAATGAATTGTTAGCAGGTAGCAAAGCAGCAGACTTCAATGCTCTTCCAACTTGGAAAGAAAAATATGAATTCATTGAAAAAGGATTATCAAAAGAATCTATGAGCGTATTTGCTATTCTTCCAGAAGGAATCCAGCAGCAGTTATTCTTAGAAAGAGATCCACACGGTAACGTTCAGGTATCTTTGATTGAATCAGAAAAATTATTCTCTGCTTTAGTAAAAGACAAATTAGAAGAAAGAAGAAAAGCTGGTACATATAACGGTAAATTCAATGCATTACACCACTTCTTAGGTTATGAAGGAAGATGCGCATTCCCATCTAACTTTGATTCTGACTATTGCTATTCTTTAGGATACAACGCATTTATGTTGATCCAATACGGATATACTGGTTACTTATCAAAAGTTTCTAACCTTTCTAAACCAGCAAACGAATGGGTTGCAGGTGGTATGCCAATCACAAAGATGATGAACATCGAAAGAAGACATGGAGAAGACAAACCAGTTATCAAGAAAGCACTTGTTGAACTTGATGGCAAACCATTCAAATTCTTTGAAGCAAACAGAGAAGAATGGGCTGTTGAAACTTGTTATGTATATCCAGGAGCTATCCAGTACTATGGACCAGCAGAAGTTTGTGATATCACTACAAAAACACTTGCACTTGAACAAGAATAAATCAATAATGAAACTGCTTAGGATTGCCTGAGCAGTTTTTTCTAAATCATGTCAAAGAGGAGAAAAATTATGAGCAACTTGGATCGTTTTATAAAGGCGCAGGAAAATGATTATGAAACGGCATTAAACGAAATTGAAAATGGTCATAAACAAAGTCATTGGATCTGGTATATTTTTCCACAACTGCAAGGTTTAGGATTCAGCTCAATGTCACAATATTATGGAATCAAAGATAAAGAAGAAGCTATAGATTATATGAATCATCCAGTATTGCGTGAACGCCTTTTAGAAATCTCACAAGCATTATTATCACTAGATTGTAATGATCCTGTGCGTGTAATGGGGTACCCAGATAATCTGAAATTGCAATCTTCCATGACTTTATTTTCAATCGTTAGTAAGGAGCCTGTGTTTCAAAAAGTTTTAGACAAATTTTATGATGGTCAAGAAGATCAATCAACATTAGAAAAATTGAAAAAATAAAGCAAAATATATAAAATATTTTGATAAAATCGTATAGAAATGAAATTGAAATGTAAAATCAAAAATCTTTTAACTAAATTATGCGAAAAAGCATGACTTTTTGCGTATAATGAGATAAAATTTATATTGGTAACAGTGATCATATTTAGGGATATCACGATAACTGGAGGAATAATATGTATAACGAAAATGATGAAATGTATGAAGTAGAAGATTTTGATGAAGATATCAAACGCAGACAGGAACTGATTGAGGAAGCAAAAAGTATTCCTACTGATGCGAAATGGAATGATGTATTTCGTCAAATATCTGACCTAAAGAAAAAATGGAAACGGATTCAATATTGGGAATCTGATTATGAAGATCAGCTGGCAGAAGAATTTGACAGCTATATTGATGTGTTCTATCAGAAACGTAGAGAAGGCTATGAAAGCAATAAGGCAATCAAACAGGAATTGATTGACAGAGCAAATGAAATTCTGAAATCTGATAACTTAAATCAGGCTACAGAAGAAATGAATGAGTTAATGGCACAATGGAAAGCCAGTGGTTCTGCTGGTAAAGAAACAGATGATGCATTGTGGGAAGCATTTAATGCTGCACGCCAGAAATTCTTCGATAAGAAACATGACTATTGGGAAAATTTACAGAGTAAGTTTGACAATGCAAAACAGGTGAAAAAAGAATTGATAGAAGAAGCGAAAACGCTTGTTGATTCTGAAGATTTTGCGAAAACCAGTGCTAAATTCAGAGAATTGATGGATAAGTGGAAAGCAGTTGGAAGTGCTGGTAAACAGCATGAAAACAAACTATGGGATGAGTTCAACGAAGTAAGACAGAAATTCTATGATAGAAGAAATGCTTACTATGAAGAACTGCATGGTAAACAGGATGAAAACTACAATGCAAAAAAAGCATTGAGTGATCAGGCAAAAGAGATTGCGGACAAAAAAGAATATACAAGAGAAAACACTGCCGCAATGAAAAAGCTGGGTGCTGACTGGAAAACAATCGGAAACTGTGGAAAAGACAAAGAAGATGAAATCTGGAAAGAATTCCGTTCAATCATGGATGCATACTTTGAAGGACTGAAAGAATGGAATGAACAAAAACACCAGCAGTGGAAACAAAAGATGATTGATGCACGTAATCGTAAACAGGATATGATTCAGAATCAAAGACGTCAGATCAAACGTTTACAGAATGATATCGTTGGTTTGATTGGGGAACGTGCAATCAAAGAAACAGAAGAAGAAATCGCAGAAAAAGAAGAATTCATCAAAGAATTAGAAGCAGATCTGGAAGATATCGAAAAAACACTTGCTGAAGACAAATAGAATAGAAAAAGACGTACGAATATAACCGTGCGTCTTATTTTTTGATATACATATCATATTTCTTTAATAAATCCTCATTTAACAAAATTTCCAGGGAAATGCCATGCATGTCATCTTCTCTCGATAAAATGTGTCCCTTGCGTATTAATTCAGCCATACATTTTGATTGATCATATGGCAACAGCATATGTACCTTCATCTCATTAGGATAAAGCATTTGATGGATCTTTTGATATAATTCATCAAAGCCAATACCTTCTTTAGCACTCATATAGATATCATTGCCTGATACCTGGGGATAACGAAAGTCACATTGATCACATTTGTTATAAACAGTAATCATAGGTATATGGGATGCACCGATTTCTTGCAGTGTTTCCTGCGTGATTTCCATCTGTTTCATGTGTTGAGAAGAACTGGCATCCACAATCTGTAGTAACAGGGAAGCGTACTTTACTTCTTCAAGAGTAGAGTGAAAGGCTTTGATTAGACTATGTGGCAGTTCACTTACAAATCCAACGGTATCGCTTAATAAAAATTCATCACCATCTTTGGTTTTTATCTGACGAATAGATGTATCCAATGTCGCAAACAACATATCTTTTTCTAATACTTTCTTTTCTTCTTTACCATCGCATTGATCAAGCATACGATTGAGGATTGTTGACTTCCCAGCATTGGTGTACCCTACCAGAGAAACAAGTGGTAAATCCGATTTTTGGCGTGCTTTTCGCTGGGTCATACGTTCTAATTCTACTTTTTTTAATTCACGATTGACTTCTGATATTCTGGATTTGATTCTTCTTCGATCTAATTCCAATTGCTTTTCACCAGCACCTTTATTTTTACCACTACCGCTTTGTCTGCCTAACTGTGTATTGGCACCAATCAAGCGAGGTAACAACTTCGATAAACTGGCTTGTTCCACCTGTAAGCGGGCGACTCTAGATACTGCACGTTTTTCAAATATCGCTAAGATAAGTTCTGTACGATCCATCACAGGTACTTGAAAGTATTCCTCTAAATTTCTTATCTGCAGAGGTGTTAAATCATGATCAAATACAACATGTGCGATCTCTTTATCGATTAAATAATCACGTATTTCTTCACATTTGCCTTTTCCAATATATGTACGAAAGTTGATTTCTCTTAATGTTTGTATAAACTCCTGTTGGATATCCATATCACAAGCTTTGATCAGTTCTACAAACTCCTGCTGTTCTTCTTCCATTAATTCTTTATCTGCAAATACAATCACAACATTTTCCATAAAATTCTCCTTTACTACTTAGGATGTGCATACTCATTTATGATATCACAGATATGATAAAATAAATATTATTTTCTATTTAAAACGATATAATCTCTATCATTGTTAAATTATCTCAAGATTTTGAAAAATATAAACTTAAAATTAGGTATTAAAGAGAAAAATTCTCTATTTATTATAAATTTCTATGGATGTTTTAAGAAAAAAAGCATATAATGAAGCTATAACGAAGAAACAAGGAGGTAATTTCATGCTGATATCGATATCTTTAGAAAATTTTAAATCTTTTCATAAACTCACGACTTTTAATATGATAGCGTCCAATAAATTAAGGAATAATAAAGAACGGATAGGATACAAAAATGGTATTTCCATTTTAAAATCAGCTGTTATTTATGGTGCAAATGCATCTGGAAAATCTAATCTTGTTGAAGCATTTCGCTTTATCAGGGAATGTGTTCTTTCAACTGATGGAATACCTGTGAAATCAAGATATTTATATTGTAAAAATAGAAAAGATAACGAAAACAAGATTACTACAGTAGAAGTAAGATTAAGTGTAAATGATAGATGTTATGCTTACGGCTTTGATGTATTACTGAAGGATCAGATGATAGAAAATGAGTGGATCATGGAATTCACTGATGCGATAGAACCCAAAATTTTATTCAAAAGGGAAAAGAAACATTTTGAACTAGATAAATCATTACAACTTGATGATATGGATATGGCGAAATTCAATGTTTACGCTGATGATCTTGCGGAAAATACATCTGTATTATTTTTATCTGAAATGAATAGAAATAAAAGAATCACATCTGATTCCAAGTTATCTTTTTTCAAAGATATCTATGGGTGGTTCTTAAATGATTTGAATATATTTTTGCCAGAAACGCCTGTTACAAATTTTGAATATTATTATGATGTAGAATCACTTAACATTGTTAAAAAAATTATTAGAACCTTTGATACAGGAATTAGTGACATTATAATCAAAAAAATAACACTTGATGAATTAAAAAGTAAATTGAATAAGAATGTCTATGAAAATATTATGGAAACAATTCAATACCGAATGATTAAAGAAAATCATAAAGATTTTAAATTATCTATGCGTTCAAAAGATGAGTTTTTTAATTTTTTTATTCACGATAATGAAGAAGAACCAGAAATCACGACTTTATCTTTCAAACACGGAAGTTCTACATGTAATTTTGATTTTGATGAAGAATCGGATGGTACGAGAAGAATATTTGATTTACTGGATGTTTTATTAACAAAAAACAAGAATAGTGTTTATGTTATTGATGAAATGGAAAGAAGTCTTCATCCGGCACTTACAAAAAGATTTATCGTTTTATTAAATGAGTTTCATAAAAAGAATGATATCCAATTAATTTTTACAACACACGAAGCAACAATTATGTCACAGGAGTTGTTTAGAAGGGATCAAATATGGTTTGTCGCAAGAGATAAGAATAATAATTCTAATCTTTATCCTTTAGATCGTTTTAATGAACGCTATGATAAGAAAATCAACAAGGCTTATCTCGAAGGTCGTTATGGTGCAATACCGGTTTTTACAGATTTCAACATAGGAGAATTACGCTAATGCCTCCAATCACCTTTTATACAAAATGGAATGAAAGACCATCTGATTTTGAAGATAAAATAAATCCATTAAAAAAATTCTTTTTCATTTGTGAAGGAGCAAATACAGAATCTTTTTATTTTAAAAAATTAATAGATATAAAAAAACAAGTAGGAATACATTCTTCCATTGATTTAATTTTGATTGAGAAAACAGGTGAAGATCGTAATCTAAGCTATCCTAAAAAGCTTGTAGATTTTGCTAAAGAGAAAAGAAACTATTCAATAAAAGAAGGATTATTTGATAGTGAACAAGATGTTATGATTGTGACATTTGATTTGGATATATTTAAGAAAAAAGTAAGTCATTTAACATCATTATTAGATGAACAAGACGATCATCTATGGTTTGGATTAACCTATCCAGCATTCGAATTATTCCTTTTACTTCATATAGAAAATTCTGTTCATGAATTGATATATCCTAATTATGATAAAATCATGAATAATGAAAAGATTGGAAATCAACGACCTTGTCAGTATTACTTACGTGAGGTGACAAATATGAATAGTAAAACAAATGCTTCTATTGGAAATTTAGCTACAGATATAGAAATTGCAATCAAGCAAGAAAAAGAAATAAATCAAAAACTAGAAAAATGCTTAACATGTATAACTTCTAATATTGCTAGTATTATTGAAAAAATCCAAAAGGAAAAACTTCCTTTTGATATTTAGCTTTTTGTGAAATATAAAAGTCGCAGCTTTGTAATGTATCTTAGCTGCGACTTTTATTTATATTTTAGGAAAGTTTAAGTAAGAGATTTTTTATTCTACTGGTTTTACATGGATTCTTCCACGATATTCAGTTTCTGCAAAGTATAGGTTCTCTGCAATTCTTGCTTCTGGATTTAATTTAACATCTTTCAGCATTAATTCTTTAAATTTTTCATAACCAGCCATATCAATTAAATGACCACCATGCAGATAACGTGGCTCACCTTTTAAGACTTCTTTAGAGAAATCCTGCCAGTTGTGAATGATTGCGATTACGACTTCTTCTGTTAGGAAGTCCGCAAATGTTTTACCCATACGAGGGTATTGTTTACCAGTTCTACCACCAATCAGGATACGATAGAAAGGTTTAGCACTACGCTGCATAGCACCTGTTGGACATACCAATGTACATTCACCACAGCCTACACAACAGCAGGCATCTTTATCAATACGACCATTGACAAGGCTTAATACACGTGTTGCGTGTGATTCACATGCTTTGACACAACTTCCACAACCGATACACAGATCAGGATGATAAACTGGTTTTGTTAGACCAACGATACCAAAGTCATTAAAGTGACCTTTTGCACAGTCATTTGGGCATCCAGCAACAGCTACTTTAATGTGGTAGTGGCTAGGGAATACTTCTTTTTCAATCTTTTTTGCCATTTCCTGAGTATTGATATTGGCTTTGATACAGTGAATACCACCAATACATGCCATAATATTACGAGCACCAATGGTAGGATATCCAGCAGATGTATCCATATCAACATTACACATTTCTACTTCTACTTCATCTAAATAATCTTTTAATTCAGCATTTACTTTATCAATATTTTCATATTTGATACCAGGAATTTCAAAGCACTGACGAGAACCGAAATGGAATGTGCCATCGCCATAGTCCTGTGCCAGATGTTGCACAAAGCTTAAATATTTTGCTTCAATCAGACCACCTGGTACACGCATCTGTAGCATGAATTCGCCTTTTACTTTAGATTGACGGAAACAGTTGGTACGTAATTTACCGACATTCATATCTTGTGACATATTGTTACCCTCCTAATCCATCAATGTCTTTGCTTTGGTGTAAGGGAAGACAGGACCTTCCAGACATACATAGGTTTCATTGATTTTACAATGACCACATTTACCTAAAGCGCAAGACATTTTACGTTCAAATGATACATAGATATTTTCTTCTTTCACACCCTGATTCATACATTCTTTAGCAGTTGTACTCATCATGATTGGAGGTCCAACGATAATCACTGCATAGTCATTATCATTCCATTCTTTGATTGGAATATCTTTTACGAAATTCATCGCAAAGCCCTGTTTGAAGCCTTCTTTTTCGCCACGATCAAGTGTCCATGTGGTATGGAAATGATCAGCACTTTCAAATGCTTCTAAATCTTTTGTGAATAATACATGTTCTGCATCTCTAAATCCTGCAATCGCATAAACATCTTTGCATTCTTCAGGATGGCTTAAGTAATGATGCAGGGTACTTCTAACAGGAGATACACCCGTACCACCTGCGATGACAATAATGTGTTTTCCTTTAAATTCATCTAATGGGAAACCTTTTCCATATGGGCCACGGATAAATAAATCATCACCTGGCTGTAAATCAAAAATCACATTGGTCAGTTTTCCAACACGACGGATGGTAAAGCAGACACAGTGATCATCAAAACTTGATACAGAAATTGGAGCTTCTCCGATTTTTGGCAAAGACAGCTGGAAGAACTGCCCATGCTGGATAGATGGATGATCATATTCTACAACGAATGTGGATTCCATATCCGTTTCTTTTATGATATCTAAAATTTTATGCTTCTCTGGCAGCCATGGGTTCATCATTTCTTTTCCTCCTTGATCTTTTCAACTTCATCATATAAGCGGTTGACGATATGTGAGAAAGAAATATTGTTTGGACATACATCATCACAACGACCACAACCTACACACATATGATCTTCTGTGTTGAAACGTTTTTTGAAATCATATACTTTATGCAAGGTTTTAAAACGCATACGATCTGCATAAGCATCACGGAAAGCATGACCACCATTGACGGTTGTGAAATCATCATTCATACAGCCAGTCCAGGTACGTCTGCGTTCTCCACTCTTGCCATTTTCTGTATATGGTGTATCAACGGTATTGAAGCATGAGCATGTAATACATACGGAGTTACATGCACCACATCCGATACAGCGGCTGTTATATTCTTTCCACATATCCAGCTGATAGATTTGTGGCAGCATATCTTCTGTGATCTCAGGTACACGAATTTCACTTTTATTCTTTTCTACGAATTCTGGTTTGAAATCAACTGCTGGTTTTTGTAAGAAGCTTTCCTTGAATAAGTCAGTCTTACATTCTACCAATACTTTATTTTCTTCTGGCAGAAAACGCATAGCCAGATCATAGTCATCTGTTTTATTTGTATGCATAGAGCAGCATGCACAGGATTCCCATCCTTCACCGCATTCTAATAATACAAAATGAACTTTATCACGCATTCTCTTATAATAAGGATCCTGCGTAGTTCCATTTTCTAAAAAGACTTTGTCCAGACGTTTGATACCGTGAATATCGCAGCTTCTGGCGAAGATCAATAAATCTTTATCAAAAATCTGACTTTCCAGATATCCATACTCTGTATAGTGAAACAGCGTCTGGTTGACTGGATAAAATACTTCCTTAGGGGAATAAACACTACGTTCTTTTAATTCAATTTCTTCTGCGCTGCGGATTTCTTCATAACGAATCATATCCGTATTGCAATATCTGCCTACATTATGTAGACGCTTAGGCGCATAAATCTTGTAGTGCAGTCGGAGTGAATCAAAAATCTGATTCAGTTCCTGGTAAGATACTTCATATGACATTCCTTTGTCCTCCTTCTAAAACATAACGTTACTCAATGAAGTGTATTGTTCAATTGTGCAATTTATGCTATTTACAACCAATCTTATTGTAAACCCTCACAAATTGAAAATAAACTGATTTCTAACCATATAAGAAATCATAATAAGACCATAAAGTTCCCTAATGTATTTTATTAATATGGAAAAAGAAAAGAAGATGTAAGAAATAGCAATGAATAAAGGATTGTAAAATAATTTTGTAAGAAAATACTGTTTGTATAGATATGTGTCTTGTCACCTGTTAGGATATGTGATATACTGATGCAGATACTTTTACAAAAAAGTATGGGAAAAGGAGTAGAAAGGTGTCTGTAAAAAGATACTTAGATCAAAGGTATATGAATAAACAGGAAGAAATTAGACAATTAAAACAGGAAAAAGACGCGGTGCTTCTGGCACATTATTATGTGGATGAAGAAGTACAGAAAATCGCAGATTATGTAGGAGATTCTTTCTATTTAAGTAAGATTGCTTCAAGCTTAAACAATCGTACACTGGTATTTTGCGGTGTATCCTTTATGGGAGAAAGCGGAAAACTGCTGAGTCCGGAAAAAACAGTATTGATGCCGGATGCCAGTGCAGATTGTCCTATGGCACATATGGTTAGTAAAGCAGAAATAGATGAGGCAAGAAGTAAATATGATGATTTAGCTGTTGTATGTTATATCAACTCAACAGCAGAAGTTAAAACATGGGCAGATGTATGTGTAACATCGGCTAATGCAGTGAAAATCGTAAGAAATCTGCCAAATAAAAATATTTTATTCATACCGGATAAAAACTTAGGCCGTTATGTTAAACAACAGGTGCCTGAAAAAAATGTAATGCTTGTTAAAGGATATTGTCCAATTCATGAATTTATCAAACCAGAGGAAATCAAAGTATTAAAACAGAAATATCCAAAAGCACTTGTATTGGCACATCCGGAATGTAATGCACAGGTATTAGAGATGGCTGATTATATTGGATCTACCTCTGGTATTTTAAATAAGGCAAAAGAAAGTGACGCAAATGCATTTATCATTGCTACAGAAGTGGGTGTACGTTATGAACTGCAGGTACAAAACCCTGATAAACAGTTCTATTTTCCAGAAACATTACCTGTATGTACAGATATGAAAAAGATTACATTAGATAAAATTATAGAAGTATTAAAAACAGGAGAAAATGCGGCGGATGTCGTAAAAGCACATGTAGAACCAGCGAAAGCAACTCTAACAAGAATGCTGGAACTGGCAAAATAAACATATGCCTGAAAGGAGAATCAATGATGCAAGGGGATTTATACTACGATGTTGTCATCGCAGGCTGTGGTGTTGCCGGTATGTATACGGCATTAAATTTAGGACATGAAAAAAAGATTTTAATGATATGTAAAGAGGATTTAGAAAGTTGTGATTCCATGCTGGCACAGGGTGGTATTTGTGTACAGCGAGATGAAGATGATTATGATGAATACTTTGAAGATACAATGCGTGCCGGACATTATGAAAACAATAAGGAAAGCGTTGATTTGATGATTCGAAACAGTCGTGATATCATCAATCATCTGATGCGTTTGGGTGTAGAATTTGAAAAAGATGAAAATGGGGAACTTCGCTATACTAGAGAAGGCGGACATGGAAAACCAAGAATCTGTTTTCATGAAGATGTCACTGGAAAAGAAATTACCACGGTGTTACAGCATAAGGTAAAAGCAATGCCAAATGTAACCATCATGGAGCATACCTGTATGTGCGATATTATAGAAGAAGATGGAAAATGTGTCGGGATGATTGCTAAGAGCAAAGATGGAGAAACCTTACACATTCATGCATTATATACCGTAATGGCAACCGGTGGTATTGGTGGCTTGTATGAACATTCTACCAATTATCCTTCCCTAACTGGGGATGCGCTGGATATTTGTAGAAAACATGGGATTCAGCTGGATCATTTAGATTATGTACAAATTCATCCAACCTCTTTATTTACACGAAAAAAAGGCAGAAGCTTTTTGATCAGTGAATCCGCAAGAGGTGATGGGGCAGTATTATTAAATGGGAAACATGAGCGCTTTGTGGATGAATTATTACCAAGAGATAAAGTGACACAGGCGATTTTAAAAGAAATGGAAAAAGAAGGCAGTGAACATGTATGGCTGGATTTTGCGGCGGTACCAAAAGCTACTATTTTATCACATTTTCCTAATATATATAAAACCTGTTTAGAAGAAGGTTATGATATCACAAAACAACCGATTCCGGTTGTTCCTGCCCAGCATTATTTCATGGGAGGCGTACATGTGGATCATCATTCAGAAACGACCATGCCTTGTTTATATGCAATTGGAGAAACCAGCTGTAATGGGGTACATGGGAAAAATCGGCTTGCCAGCAACAGTTTGCTGGAAAGCTTAGTATTTGCGAAAGAAGCGGCTGAAAATATGATGCGTGCCGAGAAAGAGAGATAAGAAAATGAATACAATAACAATGCAGCTTGTTGCTGATCAATATATCCGTATGGCTCTACAAGAAGATATTCATAGTGAAGATGTCACAACGAATGCAGTTATGCCAGAATATAAGCTTGGAGAAGTTAATTTGATTTGTAAAGAAGATGGTGTGATTGCCGGTCTTGATATTTTTGCACGTGTATTTACATTATTGGATCCTGCCACTGAAATTACATTCTTTGTAAAGGATGGAGATCAGGTAAAAAATCAGGATTTATTGGCAGTTGTCAAAGGGGATATTCGCGTATTGTTAAGTGGAGAGCGTACTGCATTAAACTATCTTCAAAGAATGAGCGGTATCGCAACATACACAAGAAGTGTAGCAGCCTTATTAGAAGGTAGTCATACACGTCTTGTAGATACTAGAAAAACAACACCTTGTATGCGTATCTTTGAAAAATATGCCGTAAAAGTTGGTGGAGGTGGAAATCACCGTTATAACTTATCTGATGGTGTATTGTTGAAGGATAATCATATTGATGCTGCTGGTGGTGTTAAAGAAGCAGTACTTGCCGCAAAAGCTTATGCACCTTTTGTACGTAAAATAGAAGTAGAAACAGAAAATCTGGATATGGTAAAAGAGGCAGTAGAAGCAGGTGCTGATATTATCATGCTGGATAATATGACACCAGATCAGATGCGTGAAGCGATTGCATATATTGATGGTCGTGCAGAAACAGAATGTTCTGGCAATATCACGAAAGAAAATATCGCGTTGATCAAAGAACTGGGTGTGACGTATGTATCCAGTGGTGCTTTAACACACTCTGCGCCGATTTTGGATATCAGTTTAAAACACCTGAAAGTGATGGATTAATCGTGTTGTTTCACAAACAGGAAAGGAGTAAGTCACAGGTATGAAAACAGTCATGACAGGATCACAAAGACGTAAAAAGATTCTAGAACTGATGCGTGATGCCAAAGAACCATTATCTGGTGGTGCACTGGGAAAAGAAACCGGTGTCAGTCGTCAGGTGGTTGTACAGGATATCGCATTACTTCGTACACAGGGCTATCCAATTGTCGCAACTGCTCGTGGGTATATCATCAATGAAAGCTATAAAGCGATTCGTTTATTCAAAGTACACCACAGCAATGAACAGATTGAAGATGAATTGAATATCATCATTGATTTAGGCGGCAGTGTACAGGATGTCATGGTAAATCATCGTGCCTATGGGAAAATGAGCGCTCCTTTACAAATCAAAAGCAGAAGGGATATCCAGACCCTTTTAAATAATTTAAAAACAGGGAAATCCACAGCCTTATTAAATCTGACATCCGGATATCACTTTCATCATGTGGCAGCTGATACCGTGGAGATTTTAGATGAAATCGAAGAATCTTTAAAAAATAATGGATTTCTTGTGGATTTTCTTCCATATGAAAGAGAAGAAGATATTCAAGAGGGATAGAATAAATGACAGTACAGATGTACTGTTTTCTTTTTGTATAAGGAAGTACTTGATATATATGACAAATTTGTTATTATTAAGTTACAAGAGGTGAGGGAGATATGAAAAATCAGTATATTGAATTTAAAATCAAGAAAAAGTATTTATGTATCAGTATCATCCTACTTATGTTGCTTTGTGGAATCGGTGGATATTATATTTGGTGCAGCTATCATCCTATTGTAGATATTCAGGTTGTGGATGGAGGAAGAGGTAAAGATTTGAAAGTCCAGACGATTTCGGTGGTGGTCGCTCCAAGAACACGTATGATGCCATCTTTTGTGGAATTAAATGAACGTAAGCTTTGGATACAATATAATCATATGAATGAATATTTTTTGAATAATTATAAAGCTGGGGATATCAAATTACATGTAGAGTTGAAAGATCATAAAGCAATTTTGAAGTATACGGGAACTGCCACAAATTTAGAAGGCCAGGAAGAAAAAATTGATACAGAAATAGTTTGTGATTATGCATTAGACGCAAATATCAGTTGATGAAAAAAAAGGTAGAAGTCCTATTATGAAAGACTTCTACCTTTTGCGTTTTACGATAATATTTTTACTTTGTTGGACACAATGTTTGTTTGATGGCAGGGATATGTGCTAAACGAAGTGCACAGAAACATCCTACCGCGATACTGCATGTATCAGATATCATAAATGGAATGGCTCCCATTGCAATAACTGAGGACATGTTTTTTGCTGCTCCCATGTAGAAATTTAAAATGCCATACATGTAGATACATCCAATGGTGTATATGATGAATAAACCAATCATACAAATGATAAAATTCGCAAGGAATGATGTTGTATGAAGTTTATTGCGCATAATGGAAATAAAACTTGCGGCAATTGGAAAGCTTAACAGGAATCCGAAAGATGGCTGTAATACATAAGCAATACCTCCACCATTTGCAAACACAGGAAATCCTAATAATCCCATTAAGAAGAATAATCCATAAGATACCCATATATATTTTGGCTTTAACAACATACCTGCGATAATCACAACCATCGTTTGTAATGTAAGTGGAATAATACCTGCAGGAATAACGATTTTACTTCCAATCACAAATAATATCGTGAAAAACGCACAAAGTGTCAATTCTTTTGTTTTCATTTTCTTTACCTCCGTAATAACGGTTTCCAGTATACCGCTTATTACTTTGAATGTCAAACAATAATTTTACTTATTTTTCCTGATCTTATCGAATAATAGAATATTTATGTTAATATAGAAGTAGAAACATAACAAGGAGGGATTGTTATGAAAAAACTAATAATAGGCATTATGACAGCAGTATTATTCATCATAAGTGGTTGCAGTCAAAAAACGCAAGAAAATAATCTAGGCCCCATAGAATTAAATGAACAGGGAGAATTAATTTCTCAATTACTTAATGATAATAACTCCTATCCTATTTTTCTATCTTATGATCTTAAAGAGGATTGTAAAGGTGCGAAGGTTGAATTGTGGGAATGGAAAGATCATCGATATGAATCAGTTTATGCACACTATGGACAGGTGAAAAAAGGTGAAGGAAATATCCTTGTGGACTTAAAGATTGATCCTGTGTCTATGAAAGCAGTCTTACAGGATGAATCTGGAACATCCACATCATCCACATATCCTGATGAACCAGTTAAAATTAAAGATGATCAAGAAAGTTATAGCAGAGGAATGGTTAGTTTAAGTGAAAAGACAAGCTTTCAGATAGATGAAGAAATACCCTTATTGATTATACAAACCAAAAAGGTTACAGATGGAACAAGTACGATGGGATTATCTTTAGATGCATATAAAGAACCTGAAAAATACATTACAAAAGATATGTTGAATCTTTATGCAATCACAGTGAAATTTCAAAGTGAAGCATTATAAAGCAAAAGAAAAATGTCAATAAATCTAGTGTTTACTGGAAGTATTGACATTTTTTTATTGATGGGAATTTTGTTGTTGGTTCTTTTTACATTTTGTATAAGGCAATCCATTATTTTCAACATGCACATTTACACCACGACGAATGGGGGTTAATAGAAATCCTGTAATTATCCCCAGCAAAAATACGTTACAAAGCTTTAATGTTTCTTTTTTCATATGAACTCCTTTCGTTATATTCATTATACGCTGTATTTACTTAAAAAGATAGAACAGGAATCAACGTTTATGCTTAATGAATCGATAAATCAAGATGATACTTCTTGCGGCTTCAACAGATAAAATTAAAATAAAGATTTGAGAAAGTCCTTTTTGTATACCACGTGTGAACATTTTAAAGGTAATTGAAATTAAATAAAGAATAAATGCATAAACAAAATAGTTATGTGTTTGATGCTGTGTTTTTGTTAGTGCTTTTTCTATTTGTGTCATATAAATTGGAAAGTGAATAAGCTCTCCAATAAAAAACAAGATGCACATACCATAAAGGGGGGCAGTTGCACTGCCAATATTATTTGCCAGGCTTTCAAATAAAGATGGATTGCACAAAAGCAAAATAATGATAATGAATACGATAAAGATATGTCCAAGTGTACGGATATTACGATATGTAAAAACATGATATGTCTTTTTTAAAGCTTTTTTAGACATCCAGTTGACGGGACGATAATAATTAACTGGAAATAAAAATATAAAGGTAAAGTAAATGATCAGAAATGGTGTATATATTATTTTCTGTGATAAAGACAGCTTTTCAACATTACGTGGCTTTTTCTTTACAGGTGCTTGGATGTCTTCAGATTTTGGCTTACATTGGATATTTTCTGGTTGAATTGCATCATAGTCTGCTTGTGTATATGGCTGCCATGTACCATTTTTTAAGCGTTCTACACGAAATGCGATATCTTCATACGCCAGTCTTTGAAGTAATAAATGCAGGTAATCGATATTGAAATACATTTCATCTGAAAAGACATGGATATACTCGTTTTTTAATATAGCTGTTCTTACTTTTGCTTTATCAAAATCAAATTCTTCCATTACATCCTCTGCTAACAATAGATTACCAGAATTAAGAATAATCAAACGTTCTTTTATCGCACTGTGATCTTCAAATGCATCGGCATTATATTCATAACACTCAAATTCTACCATGTCATCTTTTGCGTTAAGGTAAAGATGATGCGCAAACAAAAAGCGACAAGCAAGGCAAGTGAAAAAAATACAGGGAACAGTGCAGGATATAGAAAACGTGAGTATTATATATTCCCTTGAAAGCATCATTTCCGTACAAATCAAAAGCATAAAAAAGAAACAAAATAATAATTTAAAGGCATTAAGGTTGAAACTTTTGATTTGCCAAATACTTTTTTCAATGCGATGGGATATGTGCAATCTATAAAGTAGAAAGCTTGGAATACATATCATAATCGAAAAACATGCAATATCCATGATATCAAAGTCAAAATTTCGAGAAGCTGCTGCTGTATATGTCAAAGCAAGAAATCCTGGAATCATGGTAAGAAGAAGTAAGCCGACATGGTGACAACGTTCTATCAGATATAAACGCTTATGCCAATAAGACAGGTAATGACGAAGCATAATTATGATAGAAATAATCGTTGAGATAAAGCATAAGATATACAGGAATAAGGTTGTGATATAAAATGTTTCCTGATACATGATATTATATTTTATCGTATCAATAAACCAGGAAAAGCTGGTAACGACAAAGAAAAGTGATACACTTGTGAAAAGTAAGCTTAATAAAAACATCAAAGCGATAAATTTTTCGTTTTTTGCGATTTCAATATGATTTCTGACATATTGGATTTGTGATTGCATAAAATGTTCCCTCCATATTTTTTCAATTATTATATCATAGATAGTTATAGAAATCGATTTCATTTACATCTCAAGTTCATAAATTTGAAAAAAGTGAACGTTTTTTATAAATTTTGTTTATCAAAGTATTTACTTTTGAATATCAAAGTATTATAATCGATTTGAATTTCAAAGTAAAAACTGGGAATTCGGACAACGACAGTTAAAAAACAACATATAAAAAAGCTATAAAGTTTTTTTTACAAAGTAATCTAGTAATTGAAACTAAAAGTATTGACATTGGAAACAAGAAGTGTTAATCTAGTATTCGTTACTAGCAAAGTACAGGAGGAACAAATATGTTTGAAAAAGTAAAAGAAGTATTAGTGGAAGCTATTAATGTAGATGAAGATGTAATTACAATGGAAGCAAATTTAAAGGATGATTTAGGTATCGATTCTTTGGCTGCTGTTGAATTGTCATTAGAACTGGAAACAGAATTTGATGTACGCATCGAAGATGATGAATTAGCTAAATTAGTTACAGTCGCAGATATCGTGAAATTATTAGAAAGCAAACAATAAGAGCCAAGATATCTTGGCTTTTTTAAAATTGTGGAGGTACACATATGAATACGAAAGAGATTCAGGAATTAATTGCGGTATTTGAAAATTCAAATTTATCCCGTATGGAAATAGAAGCAAGTGATATTAAATTAAAAATGGAAAAACCGGTTGGTGATGTGCAGATTGTTTCAACACCTGTATCACAGCCGAAAACAATAGAAGTTAATGAAGAAAAAACAGAAACCAAAAAAGAAGGATATTGGGTAAAGGCACCAATCGTAGGAACCTTTTATCAATCACGTGCCAAAGGCAGTACACCGTTTGTGGAAATTGGCCAGCAGGTGAAAAAAGGTGATGTACTTTGCATTATTGAAGCGATGAAGGTCATGAATGAAATCCATGCGCCAATGGATGGTGTAATTGCGGAGATTCTGGTGACAGATGATTCCATGGTGGAATTTGATCAGGAGCTGATGCGCATTGTGGAAGGTGTAAAATGAAGCGAATATTGATTGCCAATCGTGGAGAAATCGCTGTTCGTATCATTCGTACCTGTAAAGAAATGGGTATTGAAACGGTCGCAGTGTATTCCTCTGCGGATAAAGAGGCATTACATGTTCAGCTTGCGGATTATGCAGTCTGTATTGGTGGTGCCAAAAGCACAGACAGTTATCTGAATATGAAAAATATTTTAAGTGCTGCCTGTATGACCGGATGTGATGGTATTCACCCAGGTTTTGGATTTTTAAGTGAAAATGCCAAGTTTGCCCGTCTGGTTATGCAGTGTGGGATGACTTTTATTGGTCCTAATCCTGATGTAATTGAAGCGATGGGTGATAAAAATCATGCTCGTCAGAAAATGATGGACGCAGGTATTCCTGTGATCATGGGAAGTAAAGATTTAATTGAAACAGCACAGGAGGCGCTGGAAACGGCGAATAAGATCGGTTATCCAGTATTGATCAAAGCCGCAAATGGCGGTGGTGGACGAGGCATGCGAGTAGCTTATAAAGAATCAGAAGTAAAGGATGCCTATGAAACCGCAAGAAGTGAAGCACGTGTTTGTTTTGGTGATGATGGCGTGTATATGGAAAAATACATTCTGGAACCTAAACATGTGGAAGTTCAGCTGATGGCAGATAAGTTTGGCAATGTGTGTCACTTATTTGAACGTGACTGCTCCTGTCAGCGACGCAATCAGAAATTGTTAGAAGAAGCACCATGTCATACACTGAAACAGGAAACAAGAGAAAAAATGCTGGCAGATGCCGTGCATGCTTGTAAAGTTGTCGGTTATGACAGTGTTGGAACGATAGAATTTTTACTGGATGCGCAAAACAATTATTATTTTATGGAAATGAATACCCGTATTCAGGTAGAACATACCATCAGTGAAATGATTACTGGTATCGACTTAATCAAACAACAGATCAAGATAGCAGAAGGTATGAAATTATCATATCGTCAGGAAGATATCAAATGTTTGGGACATGCGATGGAATGTCGTATCAATGCGGAAAATATCAAAATGAATTTTGCGCCAAGTCCTGGTAAAATCAGTTTTATTAATTTCCCTGGTGGAAGAAATGTGCGTATTGACACGGCTGTATATTGTGGCTATGAGATTTCACCATATTATGATTCTATGATTTTAAAACTGATTACCTTTGGAGATAATCGTTTGGAATGTATCAAAAAAATGCGTGTAGCGTTGGAAGAATTAATCATTGAAGGTGTAGAAACCAACATTGAATTTCAATACTTACTGCTGCATCATCCAACATTTGTATCAGGTAAATATGATACCGGGTTTATGGAAACCTTTATTAAGGAGTTGAGCGAGGATGGAACAATTATTTAAAACAAGAAAAGATCGGTTGAATTTATTCAAAAGCAGAAAACAATCCCTGCATAAAGATCCGATTGATATACCAGACAATCTGTTCCACAGCTGTCCCAACTGTAAGGAAACTTCTTTGTTTGAGGATTTGATGCATAATGACTATGTATGTCCTCACTGTGGTTTTCCAATCAAGATTACAGCACATGAGCGTATTCGTCAGATTGTAGATGATGGAAGCTTTGAGGAATTTAATAAAGGGATGCATTTAAAACAGGTGCCTGATTTTCCCGGTTATGAAGATAAATTAGAACGCCTGCAGAAAACAACCGGTTTAAAAGAAGCGGTAGTCACAGGTGTTGGAAAAATCTATGGTCAGCGTTGTGTTCTTGGTATCATGGATTCTAATTTCTTTATGGGTAGTATGGGAAGCATCGTTGGAGAAAAGGTAACATGTGCGATTGAATATGCGACGAGTAATCGTTTGCCTTTGATCTTATTTACCACCAGTGGTGGTGCTAGAATGCAAGAGGGAATATCATCCCTTGTGCAAATGGCAAAAACCAGTGCCGCTTTAAAGAAACACAGTGATGCTGGCTTATTATATATATCCTATTTAACGCATCCAACGACCGGTGGTGTATCCGCATCCTTTGCGATGTTAGGAGATATCATTTTGTCAGAACCTAAATGTCTGATTGGTTTTGCGGGTAAACGTGTAATTGCATCCACTGTAAAAGAAGAACTGCCAGATGATTTTCAAAAGGCAGAGTTTGTATTAGAGAAAGGTTTTATCGATAAAATCGTAGAGCGTAAAGATGCGAAAAAAGTATTGTATCAGATATTGAAGATGCATGAAAGGAGTGCTTATGCAGGTAAGAGAAAGTGAAGCTAGAATCGCTGCATTAGAAGCGCGGTTTGCTTCTTTGGGTGAACAGGATCTGTTTGAAAAAGAAGCGATACAAAAAGAAATCACACAAATCAGAGAACAGGCATATGCATCCTTAAGTGCCTGGGATATTGTATATTTAGCACGTCATCCAAAACGCCCGAAAGCAAGTGATTATGTAGAAAAACTGTTTGATGATTTTATTGAACTACATGGCGATCGTGCTTTTGGAGATGATGGTGCCTGTGTGGCAGGACTTGCGAATTTTCATGGCATGCCTGTGACATTGATTACACAAAGTAAAGGTAAGACCTTAGAAGAAAATATGAAAAAGAACTTCGGTATGCTTCATCCAGAAGGATATCGTAAAGCACTTCGCCTGGCTAAACAGGCTGAAAAATTTCACCGTCCCATCATTACGATGGTAGATACTTCTGGTGCATATCCTGGAAAAGGTGCAGAAGAACGTGGACAGGCAGAAGCCATTGCCCAGTGTTTGGAAGTTTTTTCAGGCTTGCGTACACCTGTGATTGCCATTGTATTAAGTGAAGGAGGCAGTGGTGGTGCGCTGGCATTCAGCGTTGCGGATAAAATCCTGATGTTAGAAAATGCGATATATTCCGTATTATCACCAGAAGGCTTTGCCTCAATTTTATGGAAGGATGAAAAACGTGCAGAAGAAGCAGCAGAAGTCATGGAGCTTACTGCGGCTGATTTAAAGCGAAAAGGAATTATTGATACCATCATCAAAGAACCACTTGGTGGAGCACATCAAAACTTTGATCTGGTATGTGATCATTTAGATAAAGAATTATATCGGGAATTGTTGCAGCTAAACATGTTAAGTGGGGATACCCTGGTAGAAAAACGCTATGCGAAATTCAGAAAGATGGGACTTGCGTATGAAAACATGTAGAATCAAAGGCTTTGGATATGCCAAGGCAAAACGCAAAGTTACCAATGATGATATTGCACAGGTTGTGGATACCAATGATGAATGGATATCTTCCCGTACCGGTATCAAAAGCCGATATATCAGTGAAGAAGAAAATACCAGTGATTTAGCAGTTCGTGCAGCACGTATGGCAATAGATCACAGCGCTGTAGCGTATACGGATATTGATTTGATTATTGTCGCTACGTTTACACCCGATTATACTACACCTTCCACGGCTTGTATGGTTCAGCATAAATTAGGCATGAATGAACAAAAAGTCATGGCTTTTGATATCAATGTGGCATGCAGTGGTTTTCTTTATGCCTTAGAAGTTGCTCACAGCCTGTTAGCATGTGATATGGCACATTCTGCACTTGTGATTGGTGCGGAAGTCATATCAAAACAATTAGACTGGGAAGATCGTGGAACTTGTATCATCTTTGCGGATGGGGCAGGAGCTGCTGTTGTAAAACAAGAGCCTTGTGATAATCGAATGCTTCATTTTGCTTCTAGCAAAGGGGATCATGAAGGCATTATTCATGCAGATGCACCATTACCAAGAACATTATTTTCTAAACAGGTGTATACACCGACGCTGGTACGTATGAATGGCAGTGAAACTTTCCGCTTTGCTGTTAACGCTATGAAAGAAGCAATCGAAGATGTATTATCACAAGCAAATGTATCATTGGATGAAATCGATTGGATCGTGCCTCATCAGGCAAATCTTAGAATAATCAACAATGTATGCAGACGTATGCATATCGATATGGAGAAAGTATATATCAATATCGCGGAAACTGGGAATACCAGTGCCGCAAGTATTCCTTTGGCATTAGGCGAAATGCAGGAAAAAGGCCTGTTAAAGGAAGGCATGAAAATCGTTCTAACAGGATTTGGCGCAGGATTTTGCTGGGCTGGAGCCTATATAGAACTGTAAGGAGAAAAGCATTATGATGATCAATGAACTCTTAAATATCAAATACCCAATCTTCCAGGGAGCGATGGCAAATATCGCAACTCCACAATTTGCGGCATGTGTATCCAATAGTGGTGGACTTGGTATTATCGCAACCGGTGCAATGGATGCCACTACAACTAGAGAAGCCATTCGTACCTGTAAAGCATTAACCAATAAACCTTTCGGTGTCAATGTGATGTTGATGAATCCGGATACAGAAAATATTATGAAAGTAATCTGTGAAGAAAAAGTGGCAGTTGTGACGACAGGAGCAGGAAATCCCGGTCCTTATATTGAAGCATTAAAGGCCAGTGGTACAAAAATCTTTCCTGTAGTGGCAAGTGTGGCACTCGCAAGACGTTTGGAAAAAGCCGGCGTCGATGGAATCATCGCTGAAGGTGGCGAAAGTGGTGGGCATGTTGGAGAAACAACAACCATGTCTTTGGTACCACAAGTTGTAGAGGCAGTTAATATTCCAGTTATCGCAGCTGGTGGAATTGCCAGTGGAAAACAGATGAATGCTGCTTTATCCTTAGGTGCTGTCGGGGTACAGATTGGTACGATCCTGTTGGCATCCCATGAATGTCCAATTCATGAAAATTATAAAAAAGCCGTATTAAAGGCAAAAGATATGGATAGTGTGGTAACTGGTAGAAGTGCTGGAACACCTGTTCGTATCTTAAAGAATCAGATGGCATTACAGTATCTGAAGCTGGAAGCAGCAAATGCCCCAAAAGAAGAAATGGAAAAATTAACCCTTGGCGGACTTCGTCGTGCCGTATTTGATGGTGATATGAAGCATGGTTCTGTAATGATGGGACAGGTTGCTGGTATGGTACATGAAATCTTAAGCATACAGGAAATATTAGAAAAACTTGTTAAAGAAAGTCAAGAAGAAATAAAAACACTAGAGGAAAAAGTGAAAGGCCTTGTCTATGAGAAATAAAAGTTTAGATACATTAGAAATACCACTCATACAAGGTGGCATGGGTGTAGGAATTTCCTTATCCAAACTAGCTGGTGCGGTTATGAGAGAAGGTGGCATGGGGGTTATCTCAGCTGCTCATCCAGGATATCGCAAGCCAGATTTCTGGCAAAACAGTAAAGCATGCAATGTGGAGGCCATCATAGAAGAAGTAAAAAAAGCCAAAGCATTGTCAAAAGGAAAAGGGCTTTGTGCTGTAAATGTCATGGTCGCATCCCGTGATTATGAAACTTATGTCAAAGCATGTGTAGAGGCAGGTGCGGATGCCATTATATCCGGAGCAGGACTACCATTACATCTGCCTGAAATCGTTAAAGATGCAGATATTTTATTAGCCCCAATCGTTAGTAGTGGAAAAGCAGCTTCCCTGATTTTAAGAAGCTGGAAACGCCACAGTAACCGTATTCCTGATTTTATCGTAATTGAAGGAGCACTTGCGGGAGGGCACTTAGGCTTTAAAAAAGAAGAAGTATTGAATGAATCGTATGCTTCTTTAGATGATATCTTAAAAGATGTATTAGCACTGCTTCCACCATATGAAGAAGAGGCCGCAAGAAAGATTCCTGTATTTGTTGCTGGGGGTATCTATACAAAAGAAGATATCAAACATTATCAAAGCATGGGCACTTATGGGGTACAGATGGGAACCCGTTTTATCGCTACGACAGAATGTGATGCAGATGAGCGTTATAAACAGATGTTTGTGAATGCGAAAAAAGAAGATATCGCCATTGTGAAAAGTCCTGCTGGATTGCCTGGACGTGCCATTATGACACCTTTTATGAAGGAGCATGAAAACAAGCGTGCAATACCAACCCATTGTATTGGCTGTATGTTGCCTTGTAAAATTGATTCCACACCATATTGTATCAGTGAAGCATTGATACATGCTGTAAAAGGTGAAGTGGAAGAAGGTCTGGTGTTTGCAGGAGCAAATGCATATCGTATTGATAAAATCGTAACGGTACATGAATTGATTCACGAATTATTTGGTGAATAGAAAGGATTTATACGTATGAAAACAGCATTTTTATTTGCCGGACAGGGTGCACAAACACCCGGAATGGGAAAAGAAATATATGAAACAGATCCACTTGCGAAAGCAGTATTTGACAGTGTGGAATTAGATGTGGATATCAAAGATCTATGCTTTCAGGGTCCTAAAGAAAAACTGGATGATACCCAATATGCACAGCCGGCTATTTTTGTGACAAGCATGGCACTTGCCAAGGTATTGCATGAATATGGCATACAGGCAGATGTTGTGGCTGGATTAAGTCTTGGAGAATATGCGGCATTATGTTATGCTAAGGCATTTTCTATTTCTGATGGCGCAAAAATCGTAAGAGAGCGTGGAAAAATCATGGCCAATGCTTTACCAGCAGGAACCAGCTCTATGTATGCGATTTTAATGTTAGATGAAGCTTCTATATTAGAAGCATGTGAAGAAGTGAAATCTATTGGTGTTTGTGAGATTGCCAATTACAACTGTCCGGGACAAATTGTAATCACAGGTGAAAAAGCAGCAGTGGATAAAGCCAAAGATCTATGTATAGAAAAAGGTGCACGCCGTGCAGTTCCACTTGCGGTATCTGGAGCATTTCATTCCTCCTTATTAAATGATGCAGCCATTAAACTACATGATGTTTTATCAAACTATGATCTAAAGAAACCAAGTATTCCAGTATATCACAATATCAGTGGAAACATTGAGAATCAGCCTTTGATTGATATCTTAAGCAAACAGATTGCACACTCTGTCTATTTTGAACAGACGATTGCCAATATGCTGGGTGATGGGGTAGATACTTTTATTGAAGTAGGACCTGGAAAAACAATCAGTGGTTTTGTGAAAAAGTGCTGTAAAGGACATGATGTAAAAATCTTACATGTAGAAGATATGACCACATTAAAAGAATGTGTAGAAGCATTGAAAGGATAAATGTATGGAAAGAAAAACAGCTTTTATATCCGGTGCATCCAGAGGAATCGGAGAATGTATTGCAAAAACACTGTCAAAAGAATATGATGTGATTATCAATTATTCCAACAGTGAAGAAAGTGCAAATAACGTATTGGCACAACTTGATCCAAGCGGTCATCATAAAGCAATCAAATGTAATGTTGCCAAAGGCGAAGAAGTAGAAGCGATGATGAAAGAAATCATTGATACTTATGGACATATTGATGTGATTGTCAATAATGCCGGTATTACAAGAGATAACTTGTTGCTTCGCATGAGTGAAGAAGATTTTGATTCTGTCATTGATGTCAATCTGAAAGGATGCTATAACTGCATTCGTTATGCGACACGTCAGATGATGAAACAAAGAAGTGGCTGTATTGTGAATATGGCCAGTGTGGTAGGTATTATGGGAAATGCAGGTCAGGCAAATTATGCAGCAAGTAAAGGCGGTGTGATTGCACTTACCAAAAGTGTCGCAAGAGAACTTGCAGGCCGTGGTATCCGTGTGAACGCTGTTGCACCTGGATTTATTGATACCGCAATGACACAGAAATTAGATGATACCGTAAAGAAACAAATGTTATCCGGTATTCCATTAAAACGATTTGGCGATGTACAGGATGTTGCTAATGTAGTGAAGTTTTTGTGTAGTGAAGAAAGTGCATATATAACAGGCCAGGTAATTAATGTAGATGGCGGGATGGTGATGTAAATGAAAAGAGTCGTAATTACAGGAATGGGTGTTGTATCACCGATTGGAAATAATGTAGAAGAAGTATGGACAAATGTAAAACAAAACGTATGTGGAATTGATCGTATTACACACTTTGATCCAAGTGAATATCGTGCAAAGCTTGCAGGTGAAGTAAAAAATCTGGATATGGAGCAATACTTTACCAAACGTGATTTAAAATTTAATGATCGTTTTACCCAGTTTGCCAGAATTGCCGCAAAACAGGCATATGAAGATAGTGGATTACAGGATGTTGATTTTGATCACGATCGTTTTGGGGTGATTTTAGGTAGTGGCATTGGTGGAATTTCCACAATTGAAGGAGCTTCCCAAACAATTGAAAATCGTGGACCAAGCAGAATATCCCCATATTTTATTCCTATGTCATTAATCAATCTTGCGGCAGGCAGTGTAGCAATCGATATGGGTGCTCATGGCAATGTATCTAGTGTGGTAACAGCATGTGCAGCAAGTACCAATGCAATTGGGGAAGGATTTCACAGAATTCGTGACGGATATGAAGATATTGTCGCAGTCGGGGGCAGTGAAGCAGCGATTACACCTGTGGCAATCGCAGGATTTGCGAGCATGCGTGCCTTACATGAAGGGGAAGATAAAAACCGTGCAAGTATTCCATTTGATGCAGAACGTAAAGGCTTTGTCATGGGAGAAGGCGGCGGTGTGCTGATTCTTGAAGAATTGGAACATGCCTTAAAACGTCATGCGAAAATCTATGGAGAAGTCGTAGGATATGGTTCAACATGTGATGCCAATCATATTACCGCACCACTTGCGGATGGAACAAGCGCAGCTCGTGCAATGGGTATGGCAATTAAAGATGCAGGCTTAACTACAAAGGATATTGATTATATCAATGCCCATGGAACATCTACACCATTAAATGATTCCAGTGAAACCTTAGCAGTCAAAGTAGCATTTCAAGAAGATGCTTATAAACCATATATCTCATCCACAAAATCTATGAGTGGACACCTGTTAGGTGCCAGTGGTGCTTTAGAAGCGATTATTTCTACTCTTGCAGTAAAAGAAGGCTTTGTGCCAGCGACAATCAATTATGAAAAAAGCGATCCTGCATGTGATTTAAATCTTGTGGTAAACGAAGGTAAAACTGCAGATATTCGTGTTGCCATGTCTAACTCTTTAGGCTTTGGTGGACATAATGCAAGTATCATTATCAAAAGATGGGAGGAATAAGTCATGTTATATAACAGTAATGAAATTCAGGAAATCATTCCTCATCGCTACCCATTTCTATTGGTGGACCGTATTGAATCCATTGAAGGAAATAAAGTTGTAGGTACAAAATGCATCAGCGCAAATGAAATGCAGTTTCTTGGACATTTCCCTGAAAAACACATCATGCCAGGTGTACTTCAATTAGAAGCACTGGCACAAACAGTGGCAGTAATGCTGTTGAGTAAAGAAGAAAACAAAGGGAAAATCGGTTTATTTGCCGGTATCGATAAAGCCCGCTTTAAACGTCAGGTCATTCCTGGAGATGTGCTTCGATTAGAAGCAGAAGTCATTCGTGAACGTATGGGAATCGCATGGGTAAAGGCTGTTGCTAGTGTAGATGGAGAAGTAGCTGTTTCAGCTGAAATGATGTTTGCCGTAAGCGATAAGTAATATGTTTACAATTTATGCTTTTGATGAAGTATCCAGTACCAATGATGTCTTAAAACAACAATATCATATATATCAAGATCACAGCGTCATTCTGGCCCACAAACAAACAAAGGGCAGAGGGCGCTTTGACCGTGTATGGGAAAGTAAAGAAGATTTGACATTTTCCATTCTTCTAAAAAATGATTATCCCAATGAACTGATTGCGCCATTATCTGTTGTATTTGCGTTAAAACAATATGGCATACAGACTTCTGTCAAGTGGCCAAATGATATCCTGATTCATGGCAAAAAACTATGTGGCATTTTGATTGAAAGTATTTATGAAGGCAATCAAAAGGTCGCTACAGTGATTGGAATTGGTATCAATTTAAGTAAAAAAGATAATTTGCTTACAAAAGCAGATTATGTCAGTTTGCCAAAAGAGGAACTTTTACAGAAGATATTAATACAATATGATCAGTTAATGATGGCAAAATCATCTTTTCTATTATCCTCCATTTCACAATATTCTTATTTATCTGGCAGATCCATCCTGCTGGATGGTATAATATGGAAGGTAGATGGCATTGAAGAACATGGATATCTTCGTGTACATCATCAGGATACCATACGCCTTTTGAAAAGTGAAGAAATCACATTAGAGGCGATTTATGAGAAGGAGTAGTTATGATCATAGGGATTGGATGCGATATCGTAGAGATATCAAGAATTGCAAATGCATTAAATAAACCGGTGATACAAAGAATTCTGAGTGAAAAAGAACAGGAAATCGCTAATCAATATCCGGATAAACGCAAAGCCGAATGGATTGCCGGACGTTTTGCGGCAAAAGAAGCGATTTATAAAGCAATTCACAAGGTTGTGGATTGTACGATATCAGACATTGAAGTACTTCAGGATGATACAGGAGCGCCTGTGTGTACATGCTTTGATTATGATGTTATGATATCCATTGCACATGAAAAAGAATATGCCATTGCTTATGCAATGGTTTTGACAAAGGGGTCTTAAATTATGTTTTATGTATATTGTCTGCACTTGCTGTGGCTGATTCCGATATCATGGATTGGATGCTTCATGGTACGTAAAAAATCATTTGAAGAACGGTTTTTACACATTGCGAAATGGTGTAAACGATGTTTTCATCTGTTGCATATCAAATTAGATGTGGAAATGGAAGATGCATTGCCAAGCGATGGCAGTATTCTGTTTGTCAGCAATCATCAAAGCTTTTTTGATTTGTTTATGTTGGAAATCGGCATCCATGTGCCATTTACATTCGTGTCAAAAGCCGAAAATAAAAAGATTCCATACTTATCTAGTTTAAGTAAGAATCTTGAATTGATCTATTTTGATCGTGAAGATCAAGGCAGTGCCGTGCATATGCTAAGGGAAACAACCAGACGCTTAAAAGCTGGTCAAAATATTCTGATCTTTCCAGAAGGCACTCGATCAAAAGGCACAGTGATGAAACAGATGCAGGCAGGCAGTATCCAACCCGCATTCATGGCAAAATGTTATATCGTGCCCGTGGTATTATGCGATTCTTTTGATTATAAGCGACTTTTAAAACAACATGGAACCTTTCACATGCATATAGGAAAAGCCATCCCATTTGAAGCATATAAGCCATTAAAAGTGGATGGTATGATCAAACAGCTACAAGAACAAATGCAGGGAGAATTAGATGCATTTCATCAAAAATAATATAAAAATGAGCAGGAATTATAATTTTGATATGATCCTGCTTGTTTTTATATTGGTTTTATAATTGTGTTTTAATATAGTCTATGACTTGTATCCAGCCATCCGATTCTGCGCCATATCCCCATAATGGCTCTGTAAGATCTTCCAATATATCTAACTTTTGTTTGATAGATGTGACCATTTCTTTTCTCTTTTCAGAAGGAATCATTAATAATTGTTCATCTGTTACTTTGAAACGAACGTTTTGTAAGAAATTGATCATATCATAATAACATTCATTATCATTTGAAAAGAGCGTATACGCAGGGAATATGGAAATGACATCTTCAAAAGCTGTTTTCAAATGATTTAGTTGTAAAGCCTGTAAAGTTTCTGGAATATAAGGTACAAGTTCAGCTTGTTCACTAATGACACCCCACCATCCTTCACCTTTCCAATTGCCAATCATATTCATACTGATATGTAAAATGAAAAGTTCATGACTTACTTGTTGTTTGATTTCTGAAAGACTGCCTATTCGCCATAATTGATCAGAAATATCTACTAAAGCAGCTTCATTTAAATGTGATGTGTCTTTTATAAAATCTTTGATTGCCATCATTTTCTTATCCTCCATTTTCATTATGTTTATTTTACCATAACGCATAAAAAAATCACTCCATATTTAGAGTGATGTTTATGCTTCTTCTTTTGTCGTCATAGTTTTCATCTTCTGTAAACCAAAGATGATAGCACCACCAACAACAAACCAGATGATGCTGAATGTATCAATACTTAATGGTGGCTTTGGTGTAGCTAATGTTTGTGGTCCCATAACGATTGCATAGAAGGAACCAATCATCATACCAATGATTAAGAAAATCATGATAGGACGATGTTTGTCAAGTGCCCATTTAATTAAACGAACCACAGTAACAACACCAGTGATGATACCTAATCCAAATACAAACAGGATTGGGATATAAGATAAATCAAATCCCATTACCGCTTTAATTGCGGAAATGATAGGAACATATAATCCAAAAATCAACAATAATGTAGAACCACTGATTCCAGGTAGTACCATAGCAGAAATGGCACACATGGCAGCGACAAATACATATAATATTAAACTAATATCTAACTGTGCCAGATTTACACCAGATTCACTTCCACTTACCGGATTGAAATACGTAATGAATGCAACAAGTGCTACACCACCGATAAATGCCAGAATCGTTTTCCAGTTGAATATCAGGCTTTCTTTTTCTTCTTTTATAACGATGGGAATTGCGAACAAGATAAATCCGATAAATAAAGAACTAATTTGATAAATATAAGTATCGAAGATATTGGCAAGTACACTGACAGCACTTAAAAAACCAATAACCCATCCAACGCCTAATTTCAATAAAAAGATGATTGCGTCAATTTTTTCCTGTTTATCACCAGCGATCAAAGCATCTAAAGAGCCGATAAATTTATCATAAAAGCCGAGCAGGAAAGCAATCGTACCCCCAGACACTCCAGGTACGCTATCCGCTAAGGCCATACAAAAGCCTCTAATAAAATTTAAAACCATAAACTTCCTCCTTTGCGCAAGTATAATTATACAGGAAAAAGCTAGAAACTCCAAAATAAAATACAAAAGATTTGTTAAGATTTCGTAAAATGATGGATATACGTTTTTTAAGGATGTAGTTAAGCATTTTTCTGATAGATAATTCAACTATTTTATGATTGTATTATGATTTTCTTCTTTCAAAAAATAACTTCATCAAACGTGCATTTTCCTCATTTTGTTTTACTAAACGGTTTATAAGGATATATAATTGCAATTTGTCTTGTTCAATATCTGTTTCCTTATATTGTTGTGGATCACGATTAACAATGGTTTTCAGTTTACCATTGTCAGATAATTCCACAATATAAATACAATAACCTGTCCAGCTTCGATGGATGAATAACTTATTGTTTTCGCAATACATGAACCATTTATCTTCCATTTCTTCAGGGCGGTGTCCTTCTTTGATATATGCAAGATCTTTTTTTGTTAATGTTCTCTCTAAGAAGAAGGTTTCAAATTGTGTAGGAATTTCTAATGTTTTCCAATCATCTTTTTTTATCATGTTATGATTCCTCGTTATTTATAGGTAAATCAAAAGAAATAGGAACCTCATGTTCCAACAAGATTTCTAGTAAATATAATGGAAGATATACAATATTACCTTCCTTAGCTATCCCTATATTTTTTTGTGAAAAACGGAATGCATGGATTGGTTTATATTTCTCTACAAAATTCTTAAAGGATTTAGAAGCTGTATTTAAACCGGCTTTTATGTCAATTGGTGTGATTTCACCTTCATATTCTATAATGAAATCAATTTCTGTTGTCTGGCTTGGTTCAAAGTAATAGCATTTCTTATGTTTTCTTTGAAATATCTGCGCAGCCATATTCTCATATAAAGCTCCTTTGAATATACCTAAATCGCCACTTATGATTTTTTGTATTTCTCCATCTTCTAATTGAGAGATGAATAGCCCAACATCTGCCATATAGACTTTAAAGATAGGAAGTTCTACAGCACTTGCTAAAGGCGTTGATATATGGGATAAACGATTAACTTTGATGATCATGCCATTATCTTGAAGCCATTGCAGGCTGGAATCATAATATCTTGCATTATAACCCTTTTTTACTACACCATATTGGAACTTTTTGTTTTCTTTGGCCAATTGTATGGGGATAGATAGAAAACATTCTCTAGCTTTGATTTTATCACTTGCATGAGCGTATTTAGCCATATCACTGATATAATCATTCACAATTCTTCTTTGAATTGTTAAACATTCACGATAAGATTTTGTTTTGATATAAGTGGACACAACTTCGGGCATGCCACCAGTCATCATATAAGTGGTGAATAATTCATTCATTTTCTCATGTATGATTTCTGGTATTTTTTTTAAATTATCAAGTGATTGATTGATCTTTTTCATTATATCATCAGGTAATCCATAAGCATCTAAAAATTCAAGAAAACTCATCGGATAAAGTGTCCATGTTTCTACATACCCTACTGGGAAAGATGAAGTGGAAGCAATGGCTATTCCTAAAAGACTTCCAGAACAGATAATGTCACAAGGGAATGATTCACTCATAAATTTTAAGGTTGTTAAAGCACTTGGACATGCCTGGACTTCGTCTAAAAATAAAAGCGTGTTTTCATCAAATACGCTATCCATATAGGTGATTTTCAAATACTCTAATAATTCATTGGGTTCTCGGGTTTTATTAAATAAATCTACCATTTTTAAATTTCTTTCAAAATTAATTTCAATAAAATCGTGATATTGTGCTTTTGCAAATTCACGAATGCAAAATGTCTTACCTACTTGACGGCTTCCTTTAATAATGAGCGGTTTTTTATGTGGATTTTTTTTCCATTTGATTAAATCATTCTCTATTTGCCTTTTCATGAATCAACACCTCATTTCTTATGCTTAGTATACATCAATCGATAAAAATATGCAATGATACATAAAAATATCAATAAAAATATGCAAATATGCATAAAAATATCGATAAAAATATGATAATGATTAATGAAATAGTATTTTTATCCTATCCTTTGATAAAATACCTTGTTGACAATCACTAAGATTTCCTTTATACTTGCACATGGAAAAAAGAATACCTTTAATTTTACCCGAGAGGTAGAAAAGGAAACAAACACAGCAGCGTGTTTTTATATGAAGTCTATATAACCTTATTCCATCATACCGGGTGAATAAGGTTTTTTTATTTGAAAGGAAGTTTTGAATATGAAAAAAATAAATGGCAAGCAGCTCGCAAAACGTATGGCAATTGCTATGATTCTAGGTTTGGCAGCTGGTTTTGGCTGTATCGTCCTTCGTGAATACATGTTGGGGAATGGATATAACGAAACATGGAACACGATCAACAATCTGTTGTTTGCGGATATCTCAAAAGAAGAAAATGCAAATGCAGTAGGTATCTTCTATATTTTAGGACAGTTATTTATCAATGCGTTGCAGCTGATCATCATTCCTATGGTGTTTACAAGTATAGCACTTGCAATGTGCCATATATCAGATACAAAGAAGCTTGGAAGAATTTCTTATAAAACGATTGGATATTTCTTCTTAACTTCATTTATTGCTTTGATTGTGGCAGGAATTGTTGGTTTTGGCGTTTATCACGCAGGTTTATTTGAAGTTGAAATTAACTCTACATTAGCTGGTGGAACAGGTTCTACTGCAAGCAATCCTTTAATGGTAATCTTACAGGCAGTACCAAACAATATTGCCAGTGCATTTACCAATAATGGCGGTGTATTGGGTATTGTATTCTTAGCTGTTTGTGTAGGTATCTGTATCAATACATTAGGTGAAAAAATTGAAGTGTTAAAGAAACTGTTACAGGAAGTAAATGATATTGTTGTGGTATTCTTAAGTTTTGTCATTACAAAATTTGGACCAATGGCGATTTTCTTCTTGTTAACAAGAACCTTCGCAATTTATGGAATTGATCATTTAAAACCAGCTGCGGCATATGTAATAACAACCATATTAACATTATTATTGTTCCTGATTTTTGGATATGCGTTGATTTTATTTGTGACAACCAAATTAAATCCACTACCTTTCCTTCGTAAAATGGCTAAGGTTTCTTTATTTGGATTTTCTACATCATCATCTGCGGCAACACTTCCTTTAAATGAAAAAACAACCGTAGAAGAATTGGGTGTCAGTGAGGAGATTGCATCCTTTGTATTACCTTTAGGTATGACCATTAATATGGATGGCACAGCGATTATGCAGGTCATTGCGGCAATCTTTATTGCAGCAACAGCAGGTTATGATGTTACAATCGGTAATATAGCGATTATCGCAACCCTCGCGTTGGTTGCCTCTATTGGAACACCAGCAGCACCTGGTGCTGGTGCAGTAATCCTATTTACAATCTTAACTGGTTTAGGATATACCAATGATGCGGCAATGCTTGCGTACTCATTGATTCTAGCAATTAATCGTCCAATTGAAATGCTGGTAACATCATTAAATGTAATTGGTGACAGCTCTGCTAGTGTCTTTGTCGCAAAATCAGAAGGATTATTAGACGAGGAAACTTATCATTCTTAAAAAAATGGGGCTGTAACGAATAAGCACTTTGAAAATCAAAAAAGCACTTATCCCAAAACTGGAAAAAGTGCTTTTTCTTTGGTAAAATTTAATTGCTTATGTTAAATATATTACCTAAGAAAGATTATACAACATATCAAACTATTTTGCCATTAAATTTTAATCTTTCTTTCTAAAATGACATAGCACATGATGATATTTCACGCATTGTTCTTGAATTTCAAAGAAAAAGAGAGCTGTAACTCTCATAGTCTATCATTGATGACTACTCGTTACAGCCCCTTTTTATAATCTTTTGTAAGGTTTTGGTTTATGGCAACATATTTCCTGCTGCAGTGTAAATACGATACCATTCTTCTCTTGTTAACTCAATGTCACAGCTGTTTACTAATTCAGACATACGATGCACATTAGTAGAACCTAATATTACCTGCATATTGGCTGGATGCCTTAATAACCAGGCAACGGCAATAGAACTGTTGCTGACACCATAATGGGCAGCTAATTCATCAATCACACGGTTTACTTCAGGAAATTTTTCGTTATTTAAGAATACACCTTCAAACATGCCATATTGAAAGGGACTCCAGCATTGTAAGGTAACATCGTGTATACGACAATACTCTATTACACTTTGATCACGATCGATTGCACCATCAAACATGGTATTTACATTAAATCCTGCATCTAACATTGGCGTATGCATGACACTAAGCTGCATCTGATTGATTTCTAATGGATAACGTACACCTTTTTTCATTAATTCCATCTGGGCAGGGGATTGATTACTCACACCAAAATGCAATACCTTTCCTGATTGATACAATATATCAAATGCATCATTCACTTCATCTGGATCCATTAAGGCATCCGGGCGATGTAACAACAGATAATCTAAGTGATCTGTATGCAGGTTATCTAAACTTTGATCTACACAAGACAGGATATAATCCTTACTGAAATCATAGTAGGTAATTTGTTCACCACGATGAATACCACATTTGCTTTGAAGAATCATCTGATCACGTAGATGTGGCTCCTTCTTTAATATACGTCCGAAAGCTTTTTCACATTCTCCACCGCCATAGATATCTGCGTGGTCGAAGAAGTTGATGCCACAAGCCAAATCGGTTTTAATCAACTGTTCTAATTCATCATCATGTAGCACACTGATGCGCATACAGCCTTGTACAAGTGCACTGGCTTTTTTTTCTTTGATTATTATTTGCTTCATTTTTTTTCTCCTTTTTTCTTATGATTTTATTGTACGCTATCTGCCCACAAGAAACAATCAAAATGGTACAAACACACAAACCTTTTTTTCATATTTTGATAGGATACAGAGAAAGGGATGAATGATTTTGGCAATTAAAATATTTATTGATCAGGGACACAATCCAGGCGATATCAATGCTGGAGCAAGTGGCAATGGCTTGGTTGAAAGTGAAATTACGTATAACGTGGGGATCATGCTGGCGGGGTTATTGTTTGCGGATCCTAATTTTGAGGTAAGGGTATCGCGAAGATATCCGGATACTGTTTTGGGAACAAATCAAAGAACGTCTTTACAACAGCGGGTGGATATGGCAAATGGATGGCCAGCGGATTATTTTATCAGTATTCATGTGAACAGCAATCCCAATCCTGCAATCAATGGTTCAGAGATTTATGTATTCAGAGAAAACAGTGTTGCCTATAACATGGCAGAAATCGTATTGGATAACATGGTATATTTTACAGGTATGAAAAATAATCAGGTACGTGTGAATCCAAGCTTGTTTGTGCTTCGTAGAACCAGAATGCCAGCAATGCTGATTGAGCTGGGTTATTTAACAAATCTGCATGATGTTGAGATATTGCGCGATAAACAATTTGCCTTTTCTTTTGGCATTTATATCGGACTTTTGGAATACTTTGGACTGCCATATCAACTGTAAGGGTTTGCAAGAAAAATTTCTCGAATAAGGTTAGAAATTATTGAAAAAATCATGTATAATGACTAATTGGTGAGAATATGGAAATTGAAGAATTTTTTGAAAGTTACAACGTACAACTAGAAGACGTGAAAAAACAACTTCTAAGACAACATTCCCATGTTCTGGTGCAGGGGAGTGCCGGAAGTGGTAAGACAACCCTACTGAAAGCAAGAAGCGCTTATCTGATCGAATGTGAACAGATGGAAGCGGATCAGATATGGAACATTGCACGGGATGGAAAAAGTGCAAAACAGCTGACTAGAGAGTTCCGTCATTTTTATGATGGGGTGGCAATGCCACATTTTATTGATCTGCATGCGCTGGCATATAAGATCATTAAGATGGATCATGAAGCAAAAGGGATATCCGTATGGCCTGCATACCGTAATGTGAAGAGCTTTGTGAAAAAAATATGCAAAGACATGTTCGCCTTGTCACTTACAAATGATAAGCTGGATGAAGTCTTATACCAGATTGCTCATTGCAAGAATATGTTGATGAGTGAATCACAGATTGATAAAGTACAGATGGAAGGAATGAATTTTCCTGCTATCTATAAGATGTATGAAAAAAATCGTAAAACAAAACAGTTTTATGATATGGATGACGTATTGGTGGAAGCTTTATGTATCCTACGTAGTGATCAGGATGTATTAGAAGGCTGTCATCAGGCAATCAGCTGTCTACAAGTAGATGATGCACAGGAAATCAGTTTTGCTGGACATATGCTGCTTCGCTCTGTTTGTGGAGATCATGCACAGTTATTTGCGTTAGCTGATAAATCAGCAAGCTGCAAGAAAGTATCCTGTGCTTTCCCTGAAGCGTTAGATACTTTGGATACTGCATATCCAGGACTTCAAAATTATACACTTGAAACAAACTATCGTAATGCGAAGATGATACAGGAAATCATGAACAAATTCTCTCATGAAACAAGAGTCTGTGCGAGTGAAGAAGATGGTGAAGTGAAGTTTAAAGGCTTCTCTAATCTGGATCGTGTATATTCTTATGCATATGAAACAGTGTCTGCAGATATGATGCAGGAGCATGTCTTTTTATATCGCAATGAAGAAATGGCATTGCCTTTGATTGATATGTTCATGGAAAAAGAAGTCGCATTCTATTGTTCAAAGAGTCTGAAAAACTTATTAAAGGATACGTTAATCGCAGATATGGTTGGCTTTATCCGATTATTAAGCAATGCCCATGATCTGGATGCTTTTATTCAGGTACAGGATCATTTCCACTTAGATATACCACAACGTGTTTTCCCTGAAGTTGCACAATGTATGCAATTACAGGACATGGATATCTATCAGGCATTGATGGATAGTTCTTTACGTGCAGTGAGTAAGAAAAAGCTGGCTGGCAGAATGGAAAAGATTCGTTTGGCAGCAATGAAAGACACATTGGGCATGATTTCTTTTGTGTTAAAAGAATTTAATTATAGAAATTATTTAGATAAGCATCAGGCAAATGAAAAACATCCTGCGCTGCTGGCATTATATACCATGGCAGAACGATATCCTGAACCTAAGGATTTTGTAATGCATATGCAAAGAATTGCGGATTTTAACAGTATGGATCTGGCGAATGTAAAAATCTGCAGTATCGAAGAAAGCATGGGACAGGAATATGACAATGTATATGTATTAGATTGTATGAATACCTTATTCCCTAAAACCGGTGTATATGATGAATATGAACGTTCTTTGTTCTATATCGCAATGTCACGTGCACTTAAGCATTTGGAATTCTTTACATTTAAAAAGGCTTCTTTGGTAAAAATGGAATTATCTGGCTTCTTATTTGAAATTTATCAACAGCCAGAGGAAAATCAGCCAGTTAGAGATACCAGTATGGATTCACAACCCAAAAAGGTGCGTTTATCTGATTTAAAACGTGGCAAGAAAATCGTTCATGCGACGCTTGGATTAGGTCGTATTATGAAAATTAGTGATGGTATGATGCATGTACAGTTTGCCAATGAATTAAAAACATTGAACGCAAAATTATGTATTCAGAATGATTTGATTGATCTACCATAAAAATTCATCAAATTATCACAAAGAGAACCCCTACTTGTGTGATATAATAAACCTCGGATAGAAAGAGGGTTGTAAGATGTTTGGTTTTCTAAAAAAAGAGAAGAAAAAAGAAAAATCGATTCAACCAATCCGACGTGTAGATACACAGGCGAAATTGATTCATAAATCAGATGAGCCAATTGACGATTTGTTGAGTGGAGATGTTATGCCGGTAGAAAAACCAATCTTTGAATTGACATTTCTCTGTGATGATGGAAAAGAAGTTGTCGCAACAGTCAGTGAATTTGAGTTTGGCAATGTATCTGTCGGTGATGAAGGCAGACTGGTGTATGATGAATACAAATATTGTAACGAAATCATCAGTTTTGCGGATAAAATAAAAGAGTTTGTAATGTAAAAAAAAGCAGATTTCCTAAATGGATTTCTGCCTTTTTTTTGATTCTTACATGTGAAATTCCTTTATTTTGTCACCAAAGGATATTAGTTTATTACCTTCATAGACAAGTACTCCATGATCTCCAACTTCTACTACATCATATTCAAAAGCACTGACCTCTAATATGACAGGCCCTGTTTCTGTATCAAAATGCAATTCATAAATCTGGGTTGGCTGGGGAACTTTTCCGGGTATTGGAAAATAATCGCCATCCTTTTTTTCTGATAATGTAGCCTGTATTTCTATACGTTCATTTTTCATGTGATATCCCTCCCACAATGATATCTTTTATTTCTTTTATTAAATCATTTTTATGATGGATTGTAAAGCGGGTTGTATCACATTGCATTATGACTCGAACATTAGGTTTTTGTTCGAGTAAACACAAAAAAAGTCTATAACCATAAGGTTACAGACTTTATTCAGCAATCTGGCGCCTTAGACAAGACTCGAACTTGTGACCTGCCGGTTAACAGCCGGATGCTCTACCGACTGAGCTACTAAGGCATGTCGTCGATTGCTTGATTATAATATCATATATCCCGATATAATGCAATAGATTTTTTCAAAAAAGTTATAAATACTGATGGAAAAAATCAAAAATGGTTTCTAAGACCATGGCACTTTGTGGATATTTCCATAATAACTGAAAATTATGCGGAAGTTTTTCCTCCTTAGGAATGATATACAGCGCATTGGAAACAGCATGCTTGTCTAAGACAGCTTTCATGCGTTTTGCTTCACCTGAAAATGACTGATAGGCACTATCCATTAAATATACCGGGGGATAAGAAGGAGTGATTCTAGAAAGTATTGAACTTGCTTTTGGGATATCATCCTGAAATAAAAGATGCAGCATTTCTTTTTTGATAGGGAATTTACAAGTACTGTCCTGAAGGAATGTATCAAAATCAAACAAGCCACAACAGCATGCAATACTTTTCATATCTAAAGGTGTGTATGATTGTACAAGAAAAGGAAGATAGCTGGCTAAATATGCGCCAGAAGAATCTCCTGCCACAAACATTCTTTTTAAATCAAGATGCAGTTGTCTACCACATTGTTGTAGATAAGATAAAACTGCATGAAGATCATCTATCATATCTTGATAAGAAGCTTTTGGCGCCAAACGATAATTGATATTCACAACAGCAAAAACATCATTTGCCAGACGTAATGCATGATGACGATAGATTTCATTTTTATGGTGCATACAAAATCCTCCACCATGGATATATATAATAAAAGGATATGTATCCTGTTTGTAATCAGGATATATAACATCAAGTGTATGCATGGGTTCTTGATCATCAAGATATTTAAGATCTTCGATGATCTTTTTATCCTTTGGTACTTCATCTTCTTCATAAGCTTTTTTTGTACTTGTTTCTAAAAAGCTCAGCATTGCCTGTAATTGTGTATCTGTCATATTGCCTCCTTACCCATCCCTTACGCGTATGGATATGAAAAAAGGACAATTCTTTGAACTGTCCTGTATTTTTAAATGGTGACGCGTACGGGATTCGAACCCGTGAGTGCATGCGTGAAAGGCATGTGAGTTAACCGTTTCTCCAACGCGCCATCTATATGAAACTTGCTTACCAGCGCAAGTGCTATAATATAATAGCATAGGAATTTAAAGTTGGCAAGTCTTTTTTTGCTTTTTTTGTATTTTTTTGTTTTTTCATCATATATGGCACATATGCATTTGAATAAAATGATATTTAAAATACTGTACGTAGACTTATTTTTTTCGTATAATAACGGGTGGAAAGTGATAAGGTGAAATACATATGAAGCGAATACTATTATTAACAACCGGCGGTACGATTGCTTCTTCTCAAAGTGAAGAAGGGTTGGTGCCCTCCTTAACAAGTGAAGAAATTCTTTCTTACCTTGGATGGCATGATGAGGCAATCCATATTGATTGTGAGGACTTATTACGCTTAGACAGCAGTAATATGCAGCCTGAGGAATGGGTAATCATAGCCAGAAGGATTGCACAGGTATATCAGGACTATGATGGCATTGTGTTGAGTCATGGTACAGATACGATGGCATATACAGCCAGTGCATTGTCATTCATGTTAAGAAATCTTCCTATACCGTTGATGATTACAGGTTCACAACTACCGTTGATTCATCCATTAAGTGATGGTGTAGATAATATCCGTATAGCATTTCAGGCAGTTCAACAGAACATTCAAGGTGTTTATATCTGTTTTGATCGTAAAATCATGTTAGCAACACGTGCAGTAAAAGTACGCACGATGAACTTTGATGCCTTTGAAAGTGTGAATATAGAACCTGCAGGAATCGTGGATGCCAGAGGTCTGCATTTTCGAGAAGATTTGTTGATTCACGTAGATGGTGCTTTCAAGCTGGAAGATCAATTATGTACAGATGTTTTTTTAATCAAACTGACACCGGGAATGAATCCAGGTATCTTTGATGCATTAACACATATGCAATTTAAAGGAATCGTCATTGAGGCATTTGGTGCCGGCGGTATCAATTTTATCCGTCGTGATCTAATCAGTAAGTTAGAAGAAATCGTTCAAAAAGGTATCAGTGTTGTTGTGTGCTCTCAGTGTTTATATGAAAACAGTGATTTTTCAATTTATCAAACTGGTCAGAAAGTATTGAAAAAAGGCGTGATCCAAGGCTATGATATGACCAGTGAAGCGGCTTTAACAAAACTTATGTGGGCACTTGGCAAAACCCAGAATCCATATGAAGTAAAGAAATTATTTGAAACAAGTTTTGTTCATGAAATCACATTGAAATAATGTGATTTTTTCTTTATACAATCTTAACAGTATGGACACAAGAAACTACACTGTTTTTATATGAATCGTATTATCATATAACTGTAAAGAAGGTGGTCATAATGTTGAAAGTATTGATGACTTTGATGGGAATCATTCTTGTGATATTGATAATATGGATCGTAGTAAAAATGATGTTATCTGTATCTAAAACAAATGATCATAGCAGTAAAATGATGTGAGCGATATGCCAAGGTTTAAGGCATATCGTTTTTCTTGACACAATTCTTTACAAAAAAATGTATAAAGAAAGAGGGAATCCGATATGGTAAACTGGATAATTAATATATTAGGTATCGGTATGGCGGCAGGCTGTTTCTATCTGGCATACAAATTGGTGATATCATCCTTGTCAACTAAGACAAGTCATATGCGTTAAGATGATTTTGTTCAAAAATCTTTAATTTTTAGATGTTCTTTTATATGGGAAAGCATAAAAAATTGTATATTTCATGGAATATTGTTTGGTTTTTACATTTAATTTCGATATTTGTATCATCTAGTATTGAAAAACAGATAATTTGGTATTTAATCATTTGACAAGCCATACCCACAATGATAAAATAAAACTGGTGATATTAATGAAAAATGATACGACACTCACGGCGTTCCATTGTCCAAGATGGAAAGAACTGCCCGATATGGATCTTTATATGGATCAAGTCGTGACACTGTTAAATACATACTTAAAAGACTTCTGTCTGGAACAGCAGGGCAAAGCAATCACTTCTACCATGATTAACAATTATGTGAAACATGGAATCGTAACACCACCGGTAAAAAAACGATATAATCGTAAGCATTTGGCTTATCTGATTGTTGTTTGTATATTGAAAACAGTATTCCGTATGGATGAAATCAGTGATTTGATACGGGTACAAATGGATATGTATCCACAGGACCAGGCATATGATTATTTCTGTGCAGAACTGGAATGCTGCTTATATAGTATTTGTACACATAAGCGCGTAAAGCATATTCCAAGTGATGATGAAGGCAGTCCGATTGTGGATTTGATCAGAAATACGATACAGGCTGTAGCATATACAGCATATGTGAGAGATGCGGTGAGAAATTATGAGCGAGATACTGACACTGGAAAAGACGATTGATTTAGGCTTTCAGCTACAAAAAGATTCTTTGGATTTTCTAAAATATGTAGAAAATCAAACAAAAGGCGGCGTACATTTGATAAGTCGTTCTATCTTTGATTCTTCTAATCGTGAGAAATTAGCGATGGTTACGAAGCATATGGAAGCATATCTGGAAGAACTGATTTGTTTTTGTGGTGGATGTGGTACCTATGGTGTAGAGTGTTTTGATCTATATGATGCATATAAATTCTTGTTTGATATGTATGATGAACATGCTAAACAAAAGTTTTATCAAGCTATCTGTGATGCGGATCAGGAATTTCTGCAGAGGTTTCATAAGATTTATTATAAAGTCAGTGCAAAGACTTCAGAATTAAAGCGTAAACAAAAAGAAAATGCATAAGATATGATAAAAAAGTGAAGAACATGAATATTACACGTTCTTCACTTTTTCTATGCATCCACAAAGCGATAACCCACACCAACTTCTGTCAGAATATAACGGGGATGGGCAGTATCTTTTTCGATTTTTCTTCTGATACTTGCCATAAACACACGTAAGGATTGGGAGTCTTCATTGCTGGCATAACCCCAGATCTGTTTGATGATATAGCTGTGAGTCAACACTTTGCCACTATTTTCCACAAGCAGTACCAGCAGTTTATATTCAATGGGGGTTAAATGGATTTCATTGTTTTCAATAAATACTTTGTGTTTTTCAAAATCGATGGTTAAAGTATCTAAGGTAAATATCTTTTCTTTGATGATATCAGGAGTGTGTTTGCGCAAAGCCACACGTACTCTTGCGAGTAATTCATTGATATGAAAAGGCTTGGTAATATAATCATCTGCGCCCATATCTAATGCATCTACTTTTTCTTTTTCCTGTCCTCTGGCACTAACAACAAGAATCGGTACATCACTTTGTGCACGGATCTGTGACAACACTTCTGTGCCATCGATATCCGGAAGTCCTAAATCAAGCAGAATCAAGTCTGGGTTATCACAAAGAAAGCGTGAGATTCCTTCAATTCCTTTTTCTGCCAGCAATACTTTATAATGGTTGGTTTCTAAGGAAACCTTTAAAAAACGAGTAATGTTGTGATCATCTTCTATGACCAGAATTTTTGTGTCATCCATTGTTTGTGCCTCCTTTTCTAGGAATCTGAAAGCCAAAGACTGCGCCTTTTGATTCTTTCTGATTGTGTGCATATATCATTCCACCATGTGCTTCTATAATCGCTTTACAGATAGATAATCCAAGGCCTACACCACGTTTTGCGTCGCTTCTGTCATTTTTGGTGGTCACAAAGCTTTCAAACAGTGTATGCTGGATAGTTGAATCGATGCCATCTCCATCGTCAATGACTTCAAATACGCCCATATCTTTTTCATTGTGATAATAGATATCAATATGCGAAGTATCTGGTGTATGTTTGATAGCGTTGTCAATAAAATTGATCAGTACCTGTATAATGAGGTGCCCGTCAACATAGACCGTATCCAGTGTTTCAGGTAAATGTGCATGTATACTGTGTTCGCCTTTTCTTGTTTCACAACGATGGATTGCTTCTAAAATCAAATCATCCACCACTTCAATCTGCTTATTTAACAATAATCTGCCATCCTGAATTCTGGTCATATTCAATAGATTTTCTACCAGCTGATTTAACCAGAGTGCATCACTTTCCACATTTTTTATAAGATTTAAAATCGTATCATCATCCAGGGTATCATAGTTTTCAATAATCAAAGAAGAGGAGCCTTGAATACTGGTTAAAGGGGTACGCAAATCATGGGACATGGTGCGCAAGAGGTTGTTTCTAAGTTTTTCTTTTTCGATTTCTACCTTGTTTTTCTGGTGCTGTTCATATAGATTTTCACGTTCTAGTGCCATGAGCATCTGGGAAATCAGGGTATGTATGAAGATGGAAGATTCATCACGATCATCTTCATGATAAATCGTGTAGACACCTAAACACTCATGGTGATTGTGTAAAGGATGATACGACCATTTACTTTGATCGAAAAAGGCAGTATGGAAACCACATTCTTGATCCTGCATAAAACACCATTTCGCAAGCTGTTCATCACTTCTTTGAGAAAAAGCTTTATCAGGATGGGGATAATAGGTAAATGAATCTTGTCCATCCTCTTTATAATAAATCTCAGTAATGATTCCCTGATAATCGTATAAGGTCTGTATATGATGCTTCAAGATATCTTTTGTATCTGACATATTTAAATAACTGCGTGTGATTTCATACAGTGCTTTGGTCTGCATTTCATTATGCTTTGATATTCTTGCGTGCTGTTGAAGTTTATTGACAAGCGATGTTGTGATAAAAGATACAATCAAAAAGATAAAAATCGTAATCAGATAGTTTGAGTCATTGATTTTTAAGGAATAATAGGGGTCGGTAAAGAAATAATTAAATGCCAGCACACTTAACAGTGAACTGATTATTGCCCAAAGTAGATGATGGGTTTCTATGATGATAAAAACAACGCCAATTAAATAGATCATAATGATATTTTCAGTACGAATGTTTAAATCGTTACATACAAAGGCCAATAGGGTACATAACAAAATGATGATACCGGTAATGATTGTATTTTTTATATAAGGGTAATTCATGATGTCACTTCCTTATGCTATGGGTATTATAACAGGATTCAGCAATGGATTCCATGATGTTTGATATCATTTCGACATTGCATCATCGCTAAAATGATAACGTAAATTTCCAGCCTGCCAAAAAACATACCGAAGATGCCAGTCCATAAAACAAGCGTTGGGGCATCATAATTCATGATACCACAGGATAAACCGACAGTGGATAAAGCACTGGAAAATTCAAACATGGCATCTTGTAAAGAGTGCCCGTACAGGGATAATAGAAAAGAGCCAGCAAAGAAAATAAGCAGGTATAAGAATACATAGGTGCCAACAGAGGCGATATCCGCTTTTTGAATTTCGATTTGTTTATCAACTTTTTGAATCTTATGACTGCATACCATCTGGCTAGGATAAAACTGTGCTTTTATTTGCCATACAATAGCTTTTAATAGGATATATACACGATATTGTTTGATACCGCCGGCAGTGGAACCAATACCTCCACCAATCAACTGTAAAACTATCATAATCAAAAGCGCGCCACTGGATAAGACATGAAAATTAGGCAGTGTTTGAAATCCTGTTGTAGTTAAGGCAGATACGACTTGAAATATCGCCATACGAAAAGCGCTTGGCAGATTTTGCGCAAATTGGTTCATAAACAAAATGGTAATGATCATGGTAGCGATGATGACCAATATAAAGGAAAAACGGATTTCACAATATTGAAAGAAATGTCGAAATTTGCCTTTCACAAGGAATAAATGTGCGAAAAAGTTGATATTTCCTAATAACATCAACACGATGGTTACCACTTCAATTGCGATGGAATGATAATGTGCAATACTGTCTGGCTGTGAAGAGAAACCACCAGTAGACAAAGCACCGATGGAATGAATGATTGCATCAAAAACAGGCATACCAAAGGATACATATAAGATAATACCTGCAAGTGTATAACCAGAATAAATAGTGATAATAATACGTGCAGATTTAATCAGATTAGGAAGCAGGCGGTCATTATGTCCTTCTGCGTTGTATAAACGCATTCCATATGTATCGGATAATACACTGCATATGACCAACACAAGACCTATTCCGCCAAAAAACAAAACAGTTGAGCGATGCATAAGAAACAAATGGGATGTCTTTGAAACATCTACTACACTTAATCCGGTTGTACTCCAGCCACTGGTCGTTTCAAATATTCCCTGTGTCAGATTATACTTTCCACTGAATATAAAAGGCAGAGCAGTAATCAAAATCGCAAGCATCCAGCAACTGACAACGATGATGGCATCCTGATTTTTCTTTAGCCGTCCTTTCTTTTTTCCACGAATGGTAAAACTCATCAAATATCCAATTAAAATTGCCACAATACCGGGAACAATAAAATATTTTGCTTCATGGATATCCTGTGGATAAAAAAACAGGATCAGCAAGGGAAGTAATGTGATTGTACCAATCAAAATCAGCAAGACGCCGATATAACCAAAAATCAGGGGAAATCCCGCAATTTCATTTTTATTTTGCATAGTATCATGACTCCTTGGCGAAATAGTGTAAAACATCATCCTGATTCTTGATTTCTGATAAAATCAACAGCTTATCATTGGCATATAACATGGTATCGCCATTTGGCACAAGCATATGTGTGTTTCGGATAATGCAACAGATAATCAAGTGTTCAGGGATATTTAAATCTTTCAGCTTTTGATGCAACAGCGAGCTTTCATGAGGCAATAGAATTTCATTCAGCACAATGTGTTCACTTTCTAAGGAAAGAGAATTGATCAGGTTTTCAATCGTACTGGCCTGTTCAATGATTTTGGCAATCATATGGGTGGCAGATATCGCCGTATTTACACCCAGCTTTTTAAATATCGATACATTTTTAGGATTAGATACCGTCGCTACAGATTTTTTTACATGAAACTGTTTCTTTGCCATTTGACAGATAATCAGATTATCGGGATCATTTGGACGAAGAGCAATTAGGATATCAGCTTTTTCAATACCGGCTTCCTCTAATACATAGGCTTTACATGGGTTTCCAATAAAGACGGGAATATCATATTTAGAAGACAAATAGGCGCAATAGTCTTTATCATCATTGATAATGATCAATTCATGTTGTTTTTCTAACAGGGAGGCGATTAAAAAATCCGCTTTATTGCGGCCGCCTGCAATAACGATTTTCATATAGTTTTATCTTCCACAGGCATATGGTTATTTAGTTTTAAAAACGCTGAAAGGCATAATCGTGTGGGATAGATTGCCTTAATACTTGTATCCTTCAACAGTTCTTCTTTACTTAGATCATATAAACGAACATATACATCTTGTATATGGTAAATGGTACTTGCGATTTCTCCAATCATGCAATTGATATTATCAGAATTGGTAGTCGCAATGAAAATATCACATTGATCGATACCACATTGTTCCAAAACATCCTGATCACAGGCATCACCTGTTACTTGAAAACCATCATAAGAATCAGGCAATCGTAAAAACGCCTGTTCATCGATATCCAGCATGGTAACATCATAACCTTCATGACTTAATTCACTTGCCAGTAAAGAACCAAACCGCCCGCATCCGGCGATAAAAACCTTTTTACTTCTTAGAAATTGAAACATATAAAGACCTTCCTTCTTATATCGCCTATATATTATCAGTAAAGGTATAAAGAAAGTGTAAACACATCCTGTATGATATAAAGATTGTGTTAAGATTTCCATAAAAAAACTGTAATTATACAGTTTTAGATAATATGAATGATGCGATGTTTATGATCATAGATATAGGTAACGCTGTCAAGAAAGCGATGTTCTTGATAATCGTAAAAACGAATATATAGAAAATCAGTAAAAACCTGTATCTGCATACCGATTTGATCCTTTTTGATACCATGTTCAACCTGATGAAAGGCAGGTACATTCACACACAGGATATCTTTGTTTAAATACAGAGCAGGCAGCGAATAGCTGTTATGTAAATGAGCAGATATATAGATAACATGATGATGCAGTAAAATCTTTTCCAGCTGGGCATTTTGATATCCAATATGCATATCCCTTCGTTCACTTCCAGGGTGGGTATTGGCAAGGGGATGATGGCATAATACAAACTTCCAGTTGTTTTTATCTTGATTCAGGTCATCTTGCAGCCATTCTAACTGATCTTTTTCAAAATACATATTATCCTTTTGCGGCTTCTGGGTATTCAATACATAAAAGGAACAACCCTTTAGTTCTTCTTTATAATATACCTCATGACGATAGACATAACGTTTACATGTAGGATCAATGCGCATGCTTTCATCATGATGGGCATGATATAGGTCATGATTGCCTAAAGCAATCAAATGATGAAATCCATAGGGATTCAATAAAGAAAAAAACGCACGAAACTGAAAAAAACAGGCGTTGTTGGTAAGATCGCCTAAGCAAAAAAGATAATGGATATCCCGTTGTTTGATATCATCAAAAGCACGGCGCAGGGTTTTATCTTTGAAGCAGGATATCTGATGAATATCCGCAAGCATTTCAAAGGTGATGAATGGCTTTTCATTGGCGATTCGCTGATGATAAACTTCTTTTGGTGTTTTCATAAAATCATCCTTTCTATCCTATAGTATGGATGTGATGGAAAAGATTATGAGAAAGGTAGAAAATTTCCTATTGTTAGGATAGAAAATTAAAGTAAAAAACGTGGTTTCGCTGTTTCTATCAGATAGGGTTTATGTTAAACTAAATGTGGAAAAGAAAGAAGGAATGAAGATGGATTACGCAAAAGAGAGTTTACGTTTACACTATGAATGGAAAGGCAAACTGGATATGACGCCAAAGATGAAATTAGAAAATAAAGATGATCTTTCTCTGGCTTATACACCAGGTGTTGCTGCACCATGTTTGGAAATCGAAAAGGATATTAATAAATCTTATGAATTAACTGGCAGAGGCAACAGCGTTGCGGTAGTAACAGATGGCACTGCAGTACTTGGACTTGGGGATATTGGTCCTGAAGCTGGTATGCCGGTTATGGAAGGAAAATGTGTATTGTTTAAGGAATTTGGCGGTGTCAATGCAATTCCTTTATGTATCAGAAGCAAAGATACAGATGAAATCGTAAAAACAGTATCCTTGCTGGCAGGAAGCTTTGGTGGTATCAACTTAGAAGATATCGCAGCTCCACGCTGCTTTGAAATTGAAGCAAAACTAAAAGAAATCTGTGATATTCCAGTATTCCATGATGATCAGCATGGTACTGCAATCGTTACAGCAGCAGCTTTATTAAATGCTGTAAAACTAACTGGTAAACAGATGGGTACATTGAAAATGGTAATCAATGGTGCTGGTTCTGCTGGTATTGCGATTGCGAAATTATTGATCAAGATGGGCTTTGGAGATGTTGTATTATGCGATAGTCGTGGTACCATCTATAAAGGCAGAGAAGGCATGAATGCAGATAAGACTGCAATGGCTGAAATCACAAATAAAGAAAATATCAAAGGCAGCCTTGCGGATGCAATGAAGGGCAGCGATGTATTTATCGGTGTCAGTGCACCTGGTATCGTAAGTGAAGAAATGGTTGCCAGCATGAATGAAAAATCAATCGTTCTTCCTATGGCAAATCCAGTTCCTGAAATTATGCCTGACTTAGCAAAAAAAGCTGGAGCATATATCGTTGGTACAGGACGTAGTGATTTCCCTAACCAGATCAATAATGTATTGGCATTCCCTGGTATCTTTAGAGGCGCATTAGATGTAAGAGCAAGTGATATCAATGAAGATATGAAGGTTGCGGCTGCAGAAGGTATCGCATCTTTGGTTAGTGATGAAGATTTAAGTGTGGATTATATCATTCCAAGTGCTTTAGATAAGAGTGTCGCAAAAGTAGTTGCGGAAAAAGTCGCAGAAGCTGCAAAGAAAAGCGGCGTCGCAAGAATTTAATAACAGATAGAAAAGCGATGATTTATCGCTTTTCTTATACAAAAAAAACGCTCGATTTGAGCGTTTTATTATACCATTTTTTCAGGTTTTACGATTTCATCAAATTTCTCAGCTGTCAACAGATTTAATTTTACAGCAGCTTCCTTTAATGAAATGTTTTCTTTAAATGCTGTTTTCGCACATTTTGCGGCATTCTCATAACCGATATATGGATTTAAACTAGTAACAAGCATCAAAGAATGTTCAACATAATATTGCATTTTTTCTTTATTAGCACTGATGCCGGATACACAATGAATGATAAAGGAATGGATACCATCACTTAATAAACGAACAGATTGTAAGAAGTTGTGAATACATACCGGCATAAATACATTTAATTCAAAATTACCCTGACTTGCGGCAATTCCAACCGCTGTATCATTTGCCATTACCTGTACAGCAACCATCGTCATAGATTCACATTGTGTTGGATTGACTTTTCCTGGCATAATAGAACTACCTGGTTCATTTTCAGGGATTTTTATTTCTCCCAAGCCACAACGTGGACCACTGCTTAACCAGCGTACATCATTGGCAATCTTCATCATATTTGCCGCAAGACCTTTTAAAGCACCGTGGGCAAATACCAAATCATCTTTACTTGTTAAGGCATGGAATTTATTAGGATTTGTTTCAAACTTGCGTCCGGAAAGTTCACTGACAGCCTTTGCGACTTCTACATCAAAGCCCTTTGGGGTATTTAAACCAGTCCCCACAGCAGTACCTCCCAACGCTAGATGATGTAAACCATCAAGTGATGCGATTATCTGTTTACGACTGTTTTCAGCCATACCACGCCATCCACTAATTTCCTGGGAAAACTTGATTGGGGTAGCATCTTGCAGGTGGGTTCTTCCACTTTTGATGATTCCTTCATTTTCTTTTTCTAACTGTTGTAAAGTTTCAATAAAAGCATTCAGATTAGGTAATAATTTATCTTCAATTTCCATTGCGGCCGCAATATGCATTGCCGTAGGAAATGTATCATTACTACTTTGTGACATATTGACATGATCATTTGGATGTAACAGCTTGATACCGGCAATTTCATTTCCACGATTGGCGATTACTTCATTCACATTCATATTGGATTGTGTACCACTGCCAGTCTGCCATACACTTAATGGGAAATGATCATTTAACTTTCCATCTAAGATTTCTTCACAAACCGTCGTAATCAGACGACAGCGTTCATCATCTAATTTACCTAAGCGATTGTTTGTGATTGCGGCAGCTGATTTTAATATCGCAAAAGCACGAATGATTTCCATTGGAATCTTTTCTGTACTGATTTGAAAATTCTCAAAGCTTCTTTGTGTCTGGGCACCCCAGTATGCATCTACAGGAACAAGTACTTCACCCATAGAATCATGTTCTACTCTTTTTTCCATTCTTGATCTCTCCTTTGACGTTATCCTACAGTATCCATTTTAACAGAAAAAAGGGCATAAAAAAAGACGAATCCTTCCTAGCACTAGGATATAAAAAAATGAATGCAGCGTGCATTCATCAAAGATAGATATGAAGCAATAAAAAACAAAGGAATATGATCGTATGAATACTGACACCAATAATTCCCATTACAAAACCTGCAATCGCAGTACCACAGGGATATAGATTTTTTGATTTCGCCCCTAATACAATGGCGATTATTCCACATAAGATGCTGCATACGGATATAAAACATCCCCATAACTGAAAAAAGATACCAATTGGAATCGCTACAGCACTAAAGGATACAGAAACAATACCCAATACCATAGAAGCAATCCCCATACCATTTTTTTGTCCCATGAAATCACCTGTATGTAGTTTGCTACATTCCTTTCAACGTGTGTAGTATAACAGAAAAAACATGAAAAAACAATGCAACCTTACACTTGTGTTAGGTAAATGTAAGCCTTACTTAAGGCATAAAACATAAGATAAGGGTATACTGTAGATAAGAAAGGAAGGATGAGCAGACATGAAAAAATCAACGATCTTATTATCTGTGACGGCATTGATCGCAGCCTATGCCTTAACACGAAAAAAACGTCACATTCGTTTATAAAAGGAAGTTGTATATGTCAACTTCCTTTTTACGTTATGCAATCTGATAATCGTTATCTAGAATATTTACTTGATTTAAACCAATCAGGAAATAGTGAGGATAGTGATATGTCAGATTCTTATTCACAAAACTTGTTGCTCCAATCAATGAGTTTACATCTTCGATAGATGTACGTTTCATCAAATCCGCAATATAATTGAAATCTGTTTTCATCTCTGCGTATTCTTTATCCGCAAATGTATAAATTTCTTTTTCAGGAATAAAGCCAGTTTTTCTGCTTAATGGCTTAATCACATTACGAGCATAAGATGGTGCACTTACTTCATAACCATTCATACTTAATGGTGTACCAATCTCAACGATTGCTTTAATAATTCTGGCTTTTTCAATCTTCTTGCCAAAAGAATCATCTTTTACATTGATCACAAATTTTCTGCCTTCCGCAAATTGGCGGATATGATATTCATTCTGAAAGAACAGATATACATGTCCATTTAAAACCTCCGCAAGTTCATCGCATACAGGTTCATAGCCAATCCATCCCCCGAAATCATTTACATCAGCAACTTCAATTCCATACATTACATGTTTCATAAGAATTGCTCCTTTCATTTCTTCTTTTATTATATACCAATTTTACGATAATTTACTATACAATGTAGAAGTTTTGTCTTTTTTTATCGTATAATAGAAGGAACAAAGCGAAAGGGGGATACAATATGGACCCAAAAAAGCGTTATTGTCCCTTCTGTGGCAGTAAAACCAATGATCATACATGTGAAATCTGTGGAAGAAATACCAGACCCATGGAAATGCTTGCGCACGAAAAGGAACTGGATTTAGTAAAAGATGATATCTGTATGGATCAACACGAGGAAAAAACAAGGCGTTCTACATCTTCTAAACGCCCTGCGTTACACATGCATGAAGGGGAACATCCATACTACGAGGAAGTTAAAAAGAAGGAGCCATTTCAACTAAATTCTGAAAACATCAAAAAAGGATTCACGCTTATTGTCGTTGCATTTATCATTATTGTGTCCATTGTGACGAGTTTGTTTGATAATTTCAATGAGGAAGAACCTGAATCTTATATATATTTTCAAGATTATGCAACCTATCATGATGAAGCACCTGAAAATTTAAAATGTGAAGTAAAACGTGAAGGTGCAGAAGATGTGATGGTAGTAAATAATGATAGTGATGAATTCCTTACCTATGAATTACGTAATGAAAAGGAGGAAATGATACGTTATATCTCCTATATGCAGCCACATTCTACACGTAAGGCATCTGCGTATAATGAAAAAATAAATCAATGCAATATCGTATATGATTATTCTTATTCTTTGGATTATCATAAGCCAGATGTAGAATATCACATCGAAGAAACGGATGATGAAATCATCTACCAGTTAGATCAAAGCGTATCAGAAGAAGCATTACATGATATTTTACAATATACCCTGGCTGGATATGCGCAAGGAAATTATAGTGGACAAATGATATCTATAGAAATTGCCCAAACACAAGCATATCGTGTAAGTCTGGATATGGAGGAGCATCATATCTATGTTTATTTAGAAGCTTTGGATGATTATCCTGAAATGGATGATTTTGATTTTGAGATGACAACGTATTAGGACTTTTATTCAAACCTGAAACGTGTTAGAATGAATATCGTAAAAAGGAGACGTTGATTTATGAAAAATACGATTCGTTTAAGTGAAGAAATTTCAAAGAATGTTTCTGCCAGAAAACATATTACTACCTCTATTGATTATTTTTGTGAAAGTGAAAAAGATGCCAAGACATTGACTGAAAATATTACTCGTGTATTGACAAAGAACTTAGGAGATACCAATCTGGCTAAGATCACATATGAATACTATCCAAGTGATAAGAAAGTGGAAGTCGTAATTATTGAACATGTGTAACAAAGGAAAGAGAACGATTTGTTCTCTTTTTTTCAGAAAGGAGCATATATGGATATTCGAAGAATCAAAGAAGAAGATTTAAATGAAGTATTGACGCTTTGTTTAGGTAATAAGGAATATTATGATTATCTTCATGAACAGCCTACCATAGAAAATCTAAAAGCTGATCTATCCGCAGTACCACCTGGAAAAACGGTAGATGATAAATATTTCATGGGGTTTTATGAAGAAAATCATCTTGTGGCAATATTGGATTTCATCTTAAGATATCCAAGTGATGATACGGCATATATCGGCTGGCTGATCGTTGATCAACAACAGCAAGGAAAGGGCATAGCTTCACAGATTGTGGAAATGATATGTGCACGTTCACAACAGGCAGGGTTTCAAAAGATAGAACTTGGATGTATCGAAGGATACGCACATGCGCAAAATTTTTGGAAAAAACATGGTTTTTTACCAAATGGGCGCAGTAAACAAATGAAGGATATCACCATACTTGTATTATCTAAAACATTAGAGTCTGAAAATCTATTATAAAAAAGTCATGCATATCGCATGACTTTATTCATTATTTTACAAGTACATTCTCAATTTCCACAACATACATCATATGGAAATCATTTTGTGGATAATTCTTTTCAATCAGATCTTTTTCAAGGAAACATTCCTTGTCTAAATATTGTGCATACAGCTTTTTACATTTTAATACGGTATTGGCTTCTGAGAAATACGCATAGCCATTTTCTTTAATCGTATGGTACCCGGCTTTTTCAATCTTATCTTCATCACGACCGCTAGCTTTACCAAAGTAAGCCAGCTCTTTACGATGGGATTCATCATAAAAAGATAATGTCAGATGTTCTTGTGCATCAATAAATTCCTTTGTATAACGCTGTGGGCGGATAAATACAAATGCCACTTTCTTATTCCAAAGGATACCAACACCACCCCATGAAGCTGTCATGGTATTGACACTTCCATCTTCTTTCATTGCTGTCACAAGCATCCATTCTTTGCCAATCATGGTAAAAGGATCGCCATGTAGTGCTTCTGGTGTACTAATATTAAATTCGCTCATAAAAAGACCTCTCTTTCGGTATCTATTATATGCGCGCTGACAAGAATTTACAAGTAATTGCAAATGGCTATTGGTTTCTTATTTCAAAGAATCGTGTTACACTATGTACAAGGAAGTGATAAGGATGAAATGTAAAGTAACATTTATATATCATAGTGGATATTTTGTGGAAATGGAAGATTGCTGTTTGTTGTTTGATTATTATAAAGGAAAGCTTCCTAATTATGACCATCGCAAGCCATTATATATTTTTGTATCACACGCACATGAAGATCATTACCAGAAAAAAATATTTACGTTTATGAAAACATATCATAACGTGACCTGTATTTTACCAGATGATATCAATACCAATGAAAATGTATGCCATATGCATGCTTCTCAGATTTTGCATCTTAATGGATTGCGTATAGAGAGTTTTCCTTCCAGTGATGAAGGCTTGGCATATCTTGTGGAAGTGAATGGAAAAAGCATTTATCACGCCGGAGATTTAAACTGGTGGCATTGGCAGGATGAAAATACCGATGCTGAAAATGAAGAAGCCAAAGCATTGTTTTATCATGGTATAGAAAAATTAAAGCATCGCCATATCGATATTGCCTTTCTGGTACTAGATCCAAGACAGGAAGAACAGTTCTATTATGGTATGGATGCCTATCTGCATGAAATGGATATCGATTATGTATTTCCAATGCATATGTGGAAGAATTATAAAATAGTTGAAAAAATGAAAAGGCTTACGCAAAGTGTAGGATATCGTGATAAAATTATGGATGTCAAAGAAGAAAATCAACAATTTACTATAGAAGTTTAACACAAAGTGTGTTATATTTTTCATAGAGCAATGAAAGAAGAAGGGAATATAGAATTATGGAAATTAAGGATGTAGTGAAAAAAGTATTAGATGATTATCAGAGAATTACAGGGTTGAGAAGTTATATTGTATACGATAATACGGAGATACAAAGTGCTTCTGAAAAGAATTATTTCTGTAAATGTTTGAAGTTGAGCACAAAGGCATTGGAGAAATGTGAAGAGTGTACAAAAGAAACATATGATAACGCAAGAGAAATCGATAAAGAATGTATCTACTCCTGTCATGCAGGATTGATCAAATGGGCAGTACCTGTTCATTATCATGATTTCCACTGTGTCATCGTATCGGAAGGAATCTTAGCAAGAAAGCAATGGGAAGAAGCTGACATTTGGGCAGATTATCTGAGTAAAGAGTATCATATCAACCGTGATATGATTTATGAAAACTATAGAAAAAACAAGACAATGAATGAAAATCAAATGACTTCCAGTATTCAGTTGTTGAAAGATTTACTACGTTATCATTTAGATGCGTGGGAAGATGTTAGTGAAGCATAAAGCCGATGATTTATCGGCTTTTTTTTGGAGGGAAAATGGAAAAAATCAAGCAAAGTGCTGTGGATATCGATCAAAATGAGCGAGATCATGCCAAAGATGTTTTACTGCCAAAAGATATATAGAAATAATCAAATGAATGGAATTCTATAAAGAATTCCCATATAATAAGGGTAGGAGGTGTTAGATATGGAAAACATCACAAATCCTTATCTGCTGGCAGCCATAGGAACAGGTTTTACATTTTTGATGACAACCCTTGGAGCAGCAACGATTTTTTTATTCAAAAAAGAAATGAAACAAAGCTGGCAATCCATATTTTTGGGCTTTGCGGCTGGTGTAATGATAGCGGCAAGTGTATGGAGTTTATTGATTCCATCAATGGAACAGGCAAAAGATTTAGGCATGATAGAGTGGTTGCCGGCAGGGGCTGGTTTTATACTAGGTGCAGTATTTTTAAATGTGCTGGATAAGATACTTCCTCATTTACATCCGGGAAGTGAGGAGCCAGAGGGGCCTTCCTCCAGCTTGAAAAGAACATCTATGCTGGTAATTGCGGTTACTTTGCATAATATTCCAGAAGGAATGGCTGTTGGATTAGCCTTTGCGATGAGCGCAACAGCAAGTGGCTCTATATCACTTGCTGCAGCTGTGGCACTGGCCCTTGGTATCGGGCTTCAGAATTTTCCAGAAGGAGCGGCAGTATCCCTGCCACTTCAAAAAGAAGGCTGTAGTAAAGGAAAAGCATTTCTTTATGGCTCTTTATCAGGTATTGTGGAACCCATTGCGGGTATTGCGGTTGTGGCAATCACAGGCAGTGCTACGATTGTCATGCCATGGTTACTAGCTTTTGCGGCAGGAGCCATGGTGTATGTTGTAGTAGAGGAGCTAATTCCAGAAGCGCATTTTTCAGATCATGGACATGCGGCAACGTTTGGATTTATGGCAGGATTTTTGATTATGATGATCATGGATGTTGCGCTTGGATAATTGAAATGGAGGAGTAAATCGATGATTTGCTTCTTTTTTTTTGTTTTTTTACGAAAATGCATGAAATTTTCATAAAATGTGATAAAATAAGAATAAGTAAAACGCTTACAAAGGTAAAGGAGGGTTCTATGGAAGAATTTTTAAAATATACAAAACAAAAAGCTGTAAAAGGTAAAGCATCTGCACAGGATATTTATCGTATCTTAGTGAAAGAATGTAAAAAACGTATGGAAAAAATACCATATGTTGAAGGTGATAAAAAGCTGTATTATATCTCCGCAGAATTTTTATTAGGTAAAATGTTATCTAGTAACCTGATTAATCTAGGAATCTATGATGAGGCAGTTGCCTTTGTGGAAAAAATGGGATATACGATGGCTGAAATTCAAGATGTAGAAAAAGAGCCATCGCTAGGAAATGGCGGTCTAGGAAGACTTGCTGCATGTTTCCTTGACTCTATCGCATCTTTAAATTTATGTGGTGATGGAATAGGTTTATTCTATCATTTTGGTTTGTTTGAGCAGAAGTTTGTGAATCATAAACAAATGGAATTGCCAAATGTCTGGATAGAAGAACCATCCTGGTTCACAAAGAAAGATACGGATATTCAGGTATCATTTCCTCATATGACGTTAAAGGCTGTACAATATGATATGGATGTGATTGGATATCATGGAAAGAAAAATACGTTACATCTATTCGATGTAGAAAGTGTGGATGAATCGATTGTCAAAGATGGAATCAGCTTTGATAAAACCGCCATTGATAAGAATCTAACATTGTTTCTTTATCCAGACGACAGCGATGATGATGGAAGATTATTGCGTATCTATCAACAGTACTTCATGGTTTCCTGTGGAGCGCAGATGATATTAGCAGATTGTAAGAAAAAAGGATATCCTTTAGATAAACTATATGAACATGTAGTGATTCAAATCAATGATACCCATCCTACAATGGTAATTTTAGAGTTGATCCGCTTACTACGTGAAGAAGGTATGAGTTTAAAGAAAGCATGTGCTATCGTTGAAAAGAGTTGTGCATATACCAACCATACCATCTTGGCAGAGGCTTTGGAAACTTGGCCAATGGCTTATCTGAAAACTGTTGTACCACAGTTAGTTGAAATTATTGAAGCATTGGATTTAGCGGCAGCCCAAAGAAGTGATTTGCCATCCCTTGCGATTATCGGAAAGGATGAACGTGTGCATATGGCACATATTGACATTCATTTTGGAAAAAGCATCAATGGTGTCGCAAAGCTTCATACGGAAATATTGAAAGAAAGCGAGCTGCATGATTTTTATAACTTGTATCCTGAGAAGTTTAACAATAAAACCAATGGCATTACATTTCGCCGATGGTTATATTCCTGCAATCCACAATTAACACATCAGATTGAAAAATGGATAGGAAAAGACTTCTATGAAGATGCATCGAAGTTAAGAGAGTTAAGCAAACTTAAGAATGATGAAGAAGCATTACAGACATTGTTGGATATCAAACAAATAAAGAAACAGGAATGGGTAGAGCATATCTATCGCAAACAGGGAATCGTTATCAATCCTGATTCTATCTTTGATACTCAGGTTAAACGTCTGCATGAATATAAACGCCAACAGATGAATGCACTTTATATCATCTATAAATATCTGAAAGTAAAAGCGGGAGAAAAGCCAGTAAGACCGATTACATTTATCTTCGGTGCGAAGGCGGCACCTGCTTATACGATTGCAAAAGACATTATTCATGTCTTATTGTGTCTACAGGATATTATCGCAAATGATGAAGAGGTATCTCCATATCTACAAATTTGTTTCATTGAAAACTACAATGTCAGTGAAGCAGAAAAAGTAATTCCTGCAAGTGATATCAGTGAACAGATTTCCCTTGCCAGTAAAGAAGCAAGTGGCACTGGCAATATGAAATTCATGTTGAATGGTGCACTTACGCTGGGTACACGGGATGGTGCCAACGTGGAAATTGCACAGCTGGCTGGTGAAGAAAACTGTACAATGTTTGGAAAGAGCAGTGATGAAGTTATCGAACATTATGCAAAACAGGATTACTGTAGTAAAGACTTCTATGAACAGGATGAATTGATTCATACCTTGGTAGATTTCCTGATTGGTGAGGAAATGACTTCTATCGGAGATGAAACAAGTTTATCACGTTTCTATCATGAATTATTAAATAAAGACTGGTTCATGACATTGTTGGATTTAAGGGAATATATCGATGTGAAAGAACACATGCTGGAAGCATACGAGGATCGTCATGCATGGAGTGTAAAGATGTTGGAAAACATCGCACACAGTGGCTTCTTCAGCAGTGATCGTACCATTGAAGACTACAACAGAGAAATCTGGAAATTATCTTAAGGAGGGCATTAAATGAAAAGACAAGCCGGCATTTTAATGCCGATATCTTCGTTACCTTCGAATCAGGGAATAGGGGATTTTGGAAAGCATTGTTATCGTATCATAGATGCGATGAGTAAGCAGCATGTACACATCTGGCAGATTTTACCGTTAAATCCTATGGGATATGGCAATTCACCCTACCAGCCATTTTCATCATTTGCCGGTGATGAAATTTATATCAGCGTAGATACATTAGCTGATTATGGACTTTTGAAACAAAGCTCAATTCGTAACTATAACAAGTTTTGTGAGTATGTAGATTACGAAGGCGTACGTCAGTTTAAGCTTCCTTATCTGAAGAAAGCCTATAAGACATTTAAAAAGTATTATCAGGAATTTGAAGAAGAATATCAGGCGTTCTGTGACAGTGCACATTGGTTATATAACTATGCTGTATTTATCACATTAAAGAAACAGAATGATATGAAAAACTGGCTGGAATGGCCAATGGAACAACGTAATTGGATCAAGGATCACGCATATTCCTTAAAACATCTAGACGATGATATCCGTTATGAAATGTTCTTACAGTTTATCTTTTTCAAACAATGGAATGATGTAAAAGAATATGCCAATGCACATGATATTGAAATTATGGGAGATATGCCGTTTTATGTAGGTTTTGACAGTGCTGATGTATGGGAAAACCAACAGGATTTCTTATTGGATGGGGACGCAAGACCAACAGTTGTGGCAGGTGTTCCACCTGATTATTTCTCTAAAACAGGTCAGTTATGGGGGAACCCGATTTATAACTGGCGTCAAATGAAGAAAGAAAACTATGATTTCTGGATGAAGCGACTAGCATGGAATGATCAATATTTTGATATCATCCGTCTGGATCACTTCCGTGCATTTGATACCTATTGGGTAATACCAGCACAAAGCACTACTGCCATCAACGGAGAATGGGAATTGGGTCCTGCTTATGATTTCTTTGATAAAATGTTTGAAAAACTGCCAACTATTCGTATCGTGGTAGAAGATTTAGGCGAATTAAGAAAACAGGTTGGTAAATTGCGTGATCATTATCAGTTAACGGGTATGAATGTCGCAGAATTTGAAATGGAAGTCAAATTATTAAAACGACCAAGAAAAGAGAATGTGATTTTGTATTCCACAACGCATGACAATGATACATTAGAAGGCTATTATCTGGACTTGGAAGCAAATAAAAAAATCGCCCTTCGACGATTCTTCCATAATTGTGGATATGATAATCGTACCTTCCATGAGCTTGTCATCCGTTATTGTATGGATTCCAAAGCAGATATCACCATCATTCCAGCATGGGATATTCTGGGACTGAAAAAAGAAGGTCGTATGAATACGCCGGGAACCATTGGTTCTCCTAACTGGGAATGGAAAGTAAAGAATCTAAAAGAATTCTATGCCTTGCTGCCACAGATTGGAGAATGGATCACAGCATCTAACAGAACATAAAAGAGGATAAGACAAACAAGTCTTATCCCTTTCTTTTTAGTTTGTAAAAGCTGTTTTTTCAGTTGTATTATCGCTTACTTCTAGTAAGGTAACAGATACGGTTTGTTCCTTATTATCACGTTCGATTTTTATTTTAATGGTATCTCCGGCTTTGTGAGAACTAATGACAGATTTTACATCAGATACTTCTTTTATTTCTTTGCCATCTACTTCAAGGATACGATCTCCACGTTTTAAACCAGCTTTATCAGCGGCTTTTCCACTTTGTACCTGTACGATATACACAGCAGTGGAGGAATTGTTTTCTTCAAATGGATTTTGATTTTGTGCCTGATATTCTTGTAAGCTGACACCAAGTTCAGCACGACCTTCAACTTTGCCGTTTTCAATCAAAGAAGTAATGACTGGTTTCGCAATATCAATTGGAATCGCAAAACCCAAACCTTCTATATTGCTGCCACTTGATTTTGCATTGACGATTCCAATCAATTGTCCCTGATCGTTAAATAATCCACCACCTGAATTACCTGGGTTGATTGCGGCATTTGTTTGAAGCAGGTGCATAGATTCCCCATCAATTGTAATCTCACGATCCAATGCGGAAATGATACCATTGGTTACAGTACCACCTAATTCACCAAGTGGATTACCAATAGCGATTGCTGCATCTCCTACCTGCAGGTTTTTACTAGTACCAAGGACTACAGGCGTTAAATCAGTAGCTTCGATTTTGATAACAGCCAGATCGGTTGTAGAATCAGTTCCTACAAGCTTGGCATTATATTCTTTGCCATCTTTGGTTTTTACGGTTACTTTATTTGCTCCATCAATTACGTGATTATTTGTCACAATATAGCCATCTTTACTTAAAATGACACCACTACCTGCGCCAGATGAGATTGCCTGTTGGAAGAATTCGTTTGTTTTAATTGATTCTGTTCGGATTTCCACGACACTGTTCATTGTTTCGTTCGCAACATCTTTTACAGACATTGAGGAAGTATTGGCAGTATTTTTATCAGAATTATTTGTGCTTGTATTTTGATATAATACTGTTTTATTGGCACCTGTCATTTCATTGGCTAAATACGTGCCGCCAAAGCCACCGACACCTGCTAATAAGAAACAGCCGGTGAATGTAAGAGCATTTTTATGCTTCTTGATAAAAGAAGTTTTCGTCTTTGGTGCTGTTGTAGAATCCTGTTGTGTTGTTTCTATATGTGGTCCATCGGATGAAGTTTCTTCTGTTTCAACATGCTCCTTAGAAGATGCAATTTCTTCTTCATTTGAAGAAATGGTTTCTTCCATTTCCTTTTGTGTGTTTTCACTTTCCTGCACTGGCTCCTGATTGTCCATGTTTTCATTATTTCTTTCTACTTCATTGTGATCTACGTTGTTATTTTCCATATTGATGACCTCCATTTGTTATCTTTTACGTCTATAAGTATATGAAAAAAATATAGCAAAAAAATTTAAATAATATGTGAAAATATTTTCTTTTTTCTGATAAAATAATAAAAATATGTGAAAAATTAGAAGAAAATACCGAAAAAAACAACAAAACCAGCAAAATAATGCTTTGAAGTGTTAAATATAAGGGGGCTTCGTGTTATAATAGGTGTGTATTTTTAGCGACGAGTATATTCACAAGAAAAAAAGAAATGTGGAGGATGATAAAATGCCAAAAACTAGTAAGAAAGCAAAACCAACTGTAAAGGCTGAAAAAGCTAAGACAAAAGGTGTAGAAAAGAAAACAGCAAAAGCTGTAGAAGAAGTGAAAACAGTAGCTGCTGCAAAGGAAGAAACAAAGAAAATCACAGCTGCTAAAGAACCTGAAAAGATCACAACAGCAAAAGAACCTGAAAAAATTACAGCAGCGAAAGAACCAGAAAAAATCACTGCAGCAAAAGAACCAGAAAAAATTGAAGAGAAGAAAGTAGAAAAAATTGAAACAAAAGAAGCTGTAAAAGAAGCAAAACCAGCTAAAAAGACAACAAAGAAAACAACAGCAAAAAAAGAACCAGCAAAGAAAGAAGCGAAAACGTCTGCGAAGAAAACAACCAAGAAAACAGTTGCCGCAGAAGAAAAAACTCCAACAGCTGTAAAAGAAGAAAAGAAACCAGCAGCTAAAAAACAAACGGCAAAGAAAACTACAAAGAAAGCAAGTGCTAAAGCAAGCCATGTCAAAGAATATGAAGCATATTCTTTAGATGATTGTATCGCTAAGATGCAGGCAATGGGTGTGCAATACGATTATAACGACTATACAAGAATTCTGTTAGATGAAGCAGATGATAAAGTAACAGCAAAAAATATTATTGAAGGTAACGGTATCAAAGAAAAAGGATTCACATTTGAAAAAGATGGATATGATGAAGAACTTGTTTTAGTGGTACTGAATAAGGTAAAAGAAACCATGGATATTAAAGCAGCTGATTTCAAAGAAATCAAAAAAGATGTAAAAGCATCTATGAAAGCTGAACTTGGTGAAGATGCAGAAGCAAATGCTTCAGAATATCTGAAAGAATTTAAGCTTTGTGAAAAAATCTTGATGCTTGGACAGAGAAAAAATATTATATCTTCTGAAGAAGTAAGTAAATTATTAGATGTTGATGTCGATGCATTCATCGAACACTTCTTTAACTTCGCTTATGGCATCCTACCGGGCTGGCAATATGACGATGTGAAATTCTATGAAGATTTCGCATATGCAGTATTATCTCAATACACTGATTTATATACAAAATATCAGTTGCGTGTATTAATCGATGTTGCAGATTTATACATCAAACACGGTGATTTCCAGCATGGTGATGTATGCTATGGCTATATCTTAAGAGATAACCAGATCAAAGATTATATTTACTATCGTTTTGCTCATGTATATGAAGATATTGACTTCAACAAAGCAAAAGCGCTGGCTTATGAATCTTTACAGTTCGTTGATGGTAGATATACTTACTATCAGAACATTATGGATATCATCAATAAATAAAACAAGTGATATAAGAGGAGTGATAAAAAATTGCTCCTCTTATCTTATGTAAAGAGGAATGTATATGAAAAAGATGTTGATCACATTATGCACATTGCTGTGCCTATGTACGGCATGCAGCTCGCAGCCTGAAAAACAGGAGGAAGTGCAACATGAACAGCCAAAAGCAGAGAAACGTGAAGTATCTTTGACTTTTACCGGTGATATATTAATAGAAGATCCTTTATATGTTTGGATGAGTGATTATCAAACAAAGGATACTTATTCATTTAAGAATTATTTTGATAAAATCAAGCCTTTGTTAGATGGAGATGTATGCATTGGTAATCAGGAGGTTCCCATTGCTGGCAGAGAATATGGTATTACAGGTATTAATTTTATGTTTAATGCACCTGAAGAAATCGCACCACAGTTATCCAAACTTGGCTTTGATGTTTTGACATTTGCAAATAACCATAGCTTTGATCGTGGATTTGTCGGGATTGAAAAAACAATCGATGCATTAAATAATGCCGGAATCAAAACGACGGGAGCGTTTAAAGAAGAGCATCATGAACCTTTGATCATTGAAAAAAACGGTATCCGTATCGCAATACTGGCATATACCTATGACACCAATCAATGGATTGATGAAAATCATAAATATGCGGTTAATAAATTTCTAAATGCCAATCATGAATTTGATGAAGAACATCAGGCGATGATCAAAGCAGATGTAGAAAAAGCCAAAGCAGTCAGTGATGTGACGATTGCAGCAATGCATTGGGGTACAGAATTTACATATCAAATATCAAAAACACAACAGCAGGCAGCACAGTTTTTAAATGATTGTGGTGTAGATATCATTGTTGGAAATCATCCACACACATTACAGGGAGTAGATACACTTACCAATAAAGAAGGAAAAGAAACGTTTGTAATGTATTCTTTAGGAAATCTGGTGTCCTCAGCTGCTGCAGTATCAAGAGCAAGTGAACAATTTCAAAATATGTATGAAGTAGGAGGCATTGTTCATCTTGATGTGGTATTTAATCCAAATACGAAGCAGGTGGAAATCAAAAACCAGAAATTGCATGCTATTGTGAATCATTTTACATATGGATATGATCAATATGAACTGATTCCTTTTAAGGATTATAATGAAGAACTTGCCGCACAACATTATCAGCGAGCATGCAGTATGTATTTTACCTATGATTATCTCAAACAAAACCTAGCTTCTTTATTTGATGGGAAAATTGATTGGGAATAAGGATATTAAAATGAAGCTTTTCGGCTTCATTTTTTTGAAGTAGAAAAACATCATTATACTAAATATGGTTAAATTTTACTTTTTTCATTTTTTTCTTGACGAGTAACTTAGTTTTTGGTATACTATCAGAGCAGTAAAGATGGCGCGTTGGAGAAACGGTTAACTCACATGCCTTTCACGCATGCACTCACGGGTTCGAATCCCGTACGCGTCACCATTTAATAAATTATAGGACAATTCATTAAGAATTGTCCTTTTTTTCGTACGGGATGGGTAAAACGGTATCTTTCTTATAATATACAGTTGATTTATAATATTATACGTCGTATAATATTGTTGAAGAAAGGTGATACAATGATATTTCAATTAGGATCAGCATTGTTGGATGCCTGTGTTTTGGCAATCCTACATAAAGAAGATACATATGGATATAAACTCACACAGGAAGTCAAAGAAATTGTGAACGTCAGTGAATCTACATTATATCCGGTATTAAGAAGGCTTACCAAAGATGGATATCTGTGTACCTATGATAAAGAATATATGGGTAGAAATCGCAGATATTATCAATTAACAGAAGATGGAAAAATGAAGTATGAAGAGTATGTAATAGAGTGGGATGATTTTTCCACAAAGATTGATGGAATATTACAGGGAGGTAAGGATGATGGAGAAAATGGATAAGGAAACATATATCAGGATTTTAAGACGAAAGTTAAATGGATTAAATGAAGAAGATATAGAAGATGCAATTGATTATGTCAGTGAGTATTTCGATGAGGCTGGAGAAGAAAATCTTTCTTCCGTTTTACAAGAATTAGGTTCACCTTCAAAATTTGCGGCAACCATAAAAGCAAACAGCGCCACAAGAGATTTTAATACAACAGAAAATAAGTCACATATACAAGCGAACGCTTCAAATTTAAAGAAAATTGTGACAATCTGTCTTGGCATTTGTGCATTGCCTATTGCCTTGCCACTAGTATTATTGCTGTTTGCATTTGTATTAGTATTTTTCTGTTTGATGATTGCATTTGCGCTTGCGGCTTTAGCTGGCTTTATGGCTTGTCTTTTAGGAGGCATACCATTATTGATTCATTCTTTCTTTTTCATTGGAGAATCAGGAAACGCTTTGTTGAATGCCGGCGCAGGTTTCATGAGCATTGGAATAGGCTTATTATTAATGATGGGATGTATCAAGCTGGTGCGCATGATGATTCCTGCATTTACTGGCTTTATCACACGTTTATACACAAAACTGAAAGGAGAAAATTCCTATGAAAAAGAATAAAACAAAAATAATTATAACGATTGCGATAATCTGTGTCATCATTGGTTCTGTATTGTTAGGCGCAGGACTTGCGATGGGTGGAGATATCCAAACACTGCATATTGGAAAAGATAATACAAGCTGGTGGCCATTTGAAGGCTCTTTAGGCATGAATGTGTTGGAAGAGAATGAATATACAGATAATAGTCGTAATACATGGGAAATGCCATTAAATAAAGATACACAGCTAAGTATTGAGATGGATTTAGGCGATATCAGAATCAAAGAAGGCAATGAATCAAAGATTAAGTTTTACAACATCAAAGAAAGTGAAGTCACAACAAAACTTGACGGTAATGAAAAAGAAATAAAAATCAAGCGTCCGGGTATCCATCATAATGTGAAAAATGCACGTATGGAAATTACTTTGAGAAAAGATGCAGTATACAATCTAGAAGTGGATAATAAACTGGGGGATATCAATATCAATGATTTGAATTTTAGAAAGTTGGATATCGAAGCGAATATGGGAGATATCACATTACAGGATATTCACAGTAAACAGACAGATGTAAACAATGATTGTGGAGATATCAAAATGTTTGGGGTATATGAAGGAGAAACTTCAGTAGAAAATAAACTAGGAGATATCAAAATGGAAATTACTGGTAATAAGAACACGTTTGATTTTGATATAGAAAACAAATTAGGCGATACACTGATACAAGATCAAAACTATGAATTTAAGAGTAAGATCAAAGAAAAGCATGGCAATGCCAATCGTTTAGAAATTGATTGCCACTTAGGTGACATCAAGGTACATTTTAGGTAAACATAATGAAAGATGCGGCGATAGAAAGATGTAAACAAGAGTTTGAGAATACTTCACAAAAGGATATCCTATTTCCTAAAGCAAATCATACAGAGCGTATGAAAAACATGCGCTTTGTGAACATGCTAAAGAAATGTGATCAATCACAGATACTTGATAAGCTTCAAAAAAAGAATGCGATATTTGATTTATCATGGATGAAGGAAGAAGAAGCAGAAAGTTTTCAAAAGTTAAGCGAGCAGTTTGTGAAAGATGCACGGGCATTTGATGAAACATTAAAAGATGAAGATATTTTTCAGGCTTTGCGAAATATTTGGATTATCTGGATGTTGGAGTTATTGTTTCAACTGCCACTTGTATATCATGAAGCCATGTTTGCGTATAGTATGTTGTATCCTTATTCAGATAATCTATTGGATGATACAACATGCAGTAAGGAAGAAAAAAGACAGCTTAATCAATGGTTTAGCGAGCGTCTGCATGGTAATTACGAACCAAGTCAACAGCTTTTGCGTATGAAGATTGATAGACTTGTGCAAATGATAGAAGCACACTTTCCAAGAGTTACATTTTCCAATGTATATGAAGGCTTGTATATGATACAAAATGCACAGATTGCATCGGTTCAACAAAGTGAGCATTTAGATCTGTCAAAAATATATGATATCTCAGTTGATAAAGGTGGTACATCTGTAATTGCGGATGGTTATTTGATTAATGGGGAGATGTCAAAGGAACAGTTTCAATTCTGTGTTGATTTTGGCTTTGCTTTACAGATCGTTGATGATATTCAGGATCAATTGGAAGATGGAGCATGTGGTCATCATACACTTGCGACCATGTGTAAAACAAAAGCACAGCGTGCGTCATTATTTCAAAAATGCTGGCATTTCTTTGATCATTTACTGGAAGGTTTTCCATGTGCTCGTCATGAAGTTAAAGATTTTGTGAAAGACAGCTGCCATGAATTGCTGGCACAATGTGTCCTTCAACAAAAACAGTTATATCCTAAGCGATTAGTAGAAGATATCATGGAGGCATTGCCACTTGAAAGTGATGATATAGAATCCTTATCTAAAGAGATGAAAGAAAAAATGGAACAGGCAGTTGTTACACTGTAGTTCCATTTTTTTATAATTTATTTTCCAATGTATTTGAAACGCGGTACGATTTTACCATCCACTTCTACATCTTCCAAGAACATATCAAGTGGGCGAATCCATACTTCACCATTACCATATAATTGTCGATAAACAACATAAGATTCTAAGGTTTCACTATGTTTTGCGACATAAAGCACAGTATAATGTTTACCTTTGAAATGTTCATAGACACCAGGTGTAATTGGCATATCAATCACAGGCAGTACTATTGCCTGTTCTTCTTTGGTTTCTGGTAATGGCATGATTTCCTGTTCAGGTGCTTCTTCTTTTATAATTTTTTTAGGCATCTTCTTCACTACGCCTTTTTCATTATCTGCGCATGGAATCAGGATATATGCAGATTTTGGCTCCATATCCAATTCGATATGATTATCTTTTGCCAGATAGACTACATCTTTACACATGTCTTTATATGCAAATGCCGTACATGGAAGCTCCATCGTGAAGGTATCATCACTGACATTAAATGCCACAACCACATGTGTTTTTTCATCCTTTCGCATAAATGCAAATTGCTCATTGCGTACAACCAGTTGTTCATAAGCACCATAGCGTAACGCAGAAAGTTCTCCATATATCTTTCCCAACATGGCAATATGTTCACATAGTTCTTCATCATAAGAAGGATCTTCTAAAGGAAGGCATGGGCGGATATCGGCATCACTACCATCATGTTTTGTGCCCTTGACTGCCCATTCACTGCCATAATAAATACTTGGAATACCTGGCATGGTATATAACATAGTATAAACATTTTTTAAGTCATTTGGATCTTTCAGGGTACTTGCTAGACGGTTTACATCATGATTGTCTACGAAATTATACAGATTCAGATTACGATAGATTCCACCATTTCCAAACTGACGATTCAAGGAATATGCGATTTCAAAGTAATTTTTCTCATTATGGGAAGAATATAATCCTTTGTAGCACTCATAATTTGTCACACTGTCCAACATTTCATCATTTGCCCAGCGATTATAATCACCATGAATGATTTCTCCCATCAACCAGAAATCAGGAGCTTTTTCTTTACAGAACTGTTTTAAGCAGCGAAAGAAATCCTGATCGATACAATCCGCAGCATCTAAACGTAAACCATCGATATGAAATTCATCCATCCACATGGCTATGCTTTCCAACAGATAAGATACCACTTCTTCATTTCTTAAATTCAATTTTACAAGATTGTAATGTCCTTCCCATGCATCATATGTGAAAGGATCACCACAGGGGCTTTGTCCATAGAAGTTTAAATTATGAAACCAGCTGCAATAGCAGGAAGCCTGTCCTTTTTCTATAACATCTAAAAATGCCCAAAATCTTCTTCCTACATGATTGAATACGCCATCTAATACAATACGTATACCTGCCTCATGCAAGGCATCACAAACCTCTTTAAAATCTTCATTAGTGCCTAAGCGATGATCAATCATACGATAATCACTTGTATCATATCCATGCTCATAGCTTTCAAATACAGGCCCTAAATATACAGCGTTGATATGCATGTCCACTAGATGTGGAATCCACTCTTTCAGCTTTAAAATACGATGATTGATGCTTTCCTGATGATATTGTTCACAACCACAGAATCCTAGGGGATAAATATGATAGAACACAGCATCCTTTGTCCAGTTATTCATTTGATTCACCTCGGTATTAGTATACCATGAATTACGCTTTCATGAGCAAAATAAGTGAAAAAAACACGGTGTTTTATTTTTACACCGTGTCTATTTTTTATTCAATTGCGATGACTTTCTTTTCTTCCACCGCTTTTTGATCAACCTTAGGTAAAGTGATTTTTAATTCACCATTACAAAAGCTTGCTTTAATATCACTTTGTTTAACACCTTCACCAACATAGAAGTTACGTGAACAGCTGCCAGAGAAACGTTCCTGGCGAATGATATTGCCTTCTTTATCTTTTTCCTCACTGTTGGCATCACGTTTTGCGTGAATACTCAGATAACCATTCTTTAATTCCATCTGAATATCCTCTTTTTTAAATCCAGGCAGTTCCATATCTAACAGATAACAACCATCTTGTTCCTTGATATCCGTTTTCATATAGCTGCTTGATTTAGAAAAGAATGGATCATAAAACAGTTCATCAAACGTGTCATTAAATAATTCTGGTAGAAATTTCATAACGATCGCCTCACTTTGAATATTAAGAATGAAAAGCCTACCAATTCATTCGTTTAATCGATTGGAATAAAGCGTTTTTCTTCAACTTTCTTTGGAGCTTCCTTTGGAACGATTACTTTTAATTCACCATTGCCAAAGCTTGCTTTGATATCCTCATGTGTGATATCTTCACCAACATAGAAGCTTCTTGTACAAGTACCAGAGAAACGTTCCTGACGAATGATATTGCCTTCGTCATCCTTGTCTTCTTTGTTTGTGTTACGGCTGGCATTGATTGTCAGATAACCTTCTTTTAATTCCATCTGAATATCTTCTTTCTTGAATCCAGGTAATTCCATATCCAGAATAAAGTTACCATCTTTTTCACGAATGTCAGTTTTCATCATGTTGTGATCATGCATCATATCATCAAATGCATCATTAAATAAACCAGGGAATAATCTCATCATAATTGCCTCCTTTTATCTATCATTCAATTGGAATGAATGTTGTTTCTTCTACTTTTTTCACAGGTTCTTTTGGTACTGTGATCTTTAATTCACCATTTTCATAAGCTGCCTTGATATCTTCTGGGCGAATGCCTTCGCCAATATAGAAACTTCTTGAACAGCTTCCAGAGAAACGTTCCTGACGAATGATTTGACCAGCTTCATTACGTTCTTCCTCGTTGTTTAAACGCGTAGCCTGAATTGTCAAATATCCATCCTTTAAATCCATATGAATATTTTCTTTCTTGTATCCTGGCAATTCGATATCCAACAGGTAATTGCCATCTTTTTCTTTAATATCACATTTCATATTGTGTACATCATGAAACATGTCATCAAAGCCTTCATTGAATAATCCAGGTAGAAATCTCATCATCATAATAACCGCCTCTTTTTATTTTTATCATGACTACCTGTAAAGCTCTTATCAACTTTACGCCTATATTATAACGCAAAAATTAGCACTGTCAATAGTTGAGTGCTAATATTTTTGTTATTTTTTTGCAAACCCTTTAAAATCAATGGTTT